>NZ_JBVBZF010000136.1:0-9387 GCF_057447755.1 Fusibacter sp.
ATTTTATTCTGAAACGTCAAAGAATGAACTGAGGTCCATTTTAGAAGAACTTAAGTATTGGTTGATTGCATAATTTTGTAAAAAGTTATTGGTGAAGTTAGAGCTGGTGTCAGAGTTTGAAGAGGTTGATGTATCATCATCTTCGTCATCGTCTTCATCACCATAAAGGGCGTCAAGTAACTTTTGGAGTGTACTGGTTTCCGTATCCTCAACGCTACCTGTTTGGTTAGCACCCCCGACGCCACCAGAACCACCAGGACCACCAGGGCCACCAGGGCCACCAGGGCCACCAGATCTTCCGCCAGGAGGTGGTCCCATTTTACCCATGTTGGCTTGCATTTCTTGAGCCTGTGTTTGTATGTCGGTTAGGATTTGTGTCAAATCTTCTTCTGAAAGTGATTCGATTTCAGATGTACTAGCTTCTTGGCCCGATAGCGCCGAATCCACTGAAGCGAGGAGTGCTTGTTTGTCTTCAAGACTCATGCTCTCCAAATCTGCTTCTGAGACAGTATCCATGGTTGTTTTTATATTTTCCATTTTCGCGCGTTCACTTTCGTCCATACCATTGATCTTTTGCCTCATCATTTGCAGTTTTGGATCATTTAGCATATCGTTTTTAATACTCTCAACCGATGATGTGGTATCATTTGAGTAGTTGGCACTTGAAAAGAGTGAATTTGCAAGTCCAAGCGCTGAGGTGTTGTATGATTGAGACTCTACTTCGGATTGCTGTTTTGTCTGGTTGACGTAGTATTGTTGATTAATGCCTGAAATTCTCATTTTGACCTCCTTTTAAAATTTAGTTCACACTCTAAACATCGACAAGTGTTTAAAGTGAGTTCAACGAATTTCTGTGGCAGTTTTGTGGCAGTTTAAATGTAATTGGTATCAAAATTGCTTGTATTTATAAGTAAACATAATCGTATCAAATTGGTTTCATTTTATTTAGGTTTCCGATATAATATGGTTAAATGCTTTAGAGATGGAAGTGAAAATATGAGACGTAATGAAAGTCCATTATTGGATGCTTATTTTGTTCAGAATATGCACAAAATATTTGATCCAATACCTGTACCAATTATCCTTGTAAATAGAGAAACTGAAATCATTATGATCAATGAAGCTTTTGCAACATATTTAGGGTTTTCAAGAGCAGACTTGATCGGTAAAAAAGTAAATGTAGTTGACCCAAATACTCGATTTCCTTATGTGTTCAAATCCAAAAGACCTGAGATTGCTTATAAACATAAATTTTCAAATGGTCATACAGCATTAGTCCATCGTATTCCAGTACTGGATGATGACGGGGAAGTGCTCTATGGTTTTGGCATGGTGATTTTTGATGATTTGAAAAAGTTGCAAGAAGTCCTCGAACGCAATAAGCTTCTCGAAGGCAGGCTTTCAATCTATCAAGAAGAACTGAAAAATATGCGAGGTGCTAAGTATTCGTGGGAAACCATCATTGGAAATTCCCTAACCATGCAACGCGTTAAGGCCATGTCGTCTAAAGCTGCAAAAACGGACTCAAATGTTTTAATAATGGGTGAGAGTGGCACCGGAAAAGAACTTTTTGCCCATGCCATCCATAATGATTCAAAAAGATTCGATGGACCATTTGTAAAAATTAATTGTGCAGCAATTCCAAAGGATTTATTGGAATCAGAACTCTTTGGATATGAAGAAGGTGCCTTTACAGGCGCTAAAAAGCAAGGCAAAGTAGGTAAATTTGAACTTGCAAATGGTGGCACTATATTTTTGGATGAAATTGGTGATATGCCTTTGGACATGCAGGTGAAAATATTGAGAGTGCTTCAGGAGCGTGAAATTGAAAGAATTGGTGGCAATCGGACAATCCCAGTGGACTGTAGAATTATCGCGGCGACCAACCGTAATTTAGTGGAGCGTATTAAGGAAAACGAATTTAGAGAAGACCTTTATTACAGATTAAATGTCATTAACATAGAAGTTCCGCCATTGAGGGAACGCAAAGAAGACATCGAATTGTTGTCTTTAAAATTGATGGAAAAGCTTTCAAATAGCTTAGGACACTATGTGAGTAATATCACAGTGGAAGCCCTTGAATGTTTGAAAGCATACAATTGGCCAGGCAATATCAGAGAACTCGAGAATGTCATTGAACGCGCCATAAACATGACAGATCATGAGACCATTGAAATCTTTCATTTGCCTCAATTTATACTGGCGAAGAAGCAGAAGACTTTTACTGAGTTGCCTCAAATTCAAAATCTCAAGGAAGCTGTTGAAGAAGTGGAGAAAACAACTATTACAAATTGTTTAATTGCAGTGGATCACAATAAGCTGAAAGCAGCCAAGTTGCTGGGCATTAGCAGAACCAGTTTATATGAGAAAATCGAAAAATACAAAATAGTCTAGTAAAATAATAATATAAAGCAAAAGAACAAGGTCTAACAAAGTGTTGTACAAATTGTGGACAGTGTTCTTTTTTTGTACAAAAAAATGAACAATATGACACTGTTTTGTCTCAATAAATGAAGAAATCATTGGCATGGGTCTTGCGATTTACTTAAAGTAACAAAACAAAGTAGGAGGGCAAGGTGTCAATGAGAACAGTTGGGATAGTGGGTACAGGTATATACATTCCAAATTCTTTTGTAACAGCAAAGGAAATTTCCGCCTTAACAAATGGCGTTTGGACAGAGGAAGCGATCATCAACAAACTGGGATTTAGTAGAAAGCCAGTTCCAGGGCCTGAGGATGGCACTCAGGAGATGGGGGTTAAGGCAGCACTTGATTGTCTGGAAAGGACAGGGATTGATCCCCTTGAGATAGATGTTATATTGTGTATGGGTGAGGAGTGGAAGGAATATCCATTGACGACTTCAGCAATTTATATACAGGAACGAATTGGCGCTAAAAACGCATGGGGAATAGATATACAAAATAGGTGTTGTACTACTGTTACTGCCATGAAAATGGCAAAGGACATGTTGGTGGCAGATGAGAGTATACAAACCATCATGATTTGTGGTGGTTATCGCAATGGCGACCTAGTGGATTACAGCGATAAGGATATGAGTATGATGTTCAATCTGGGGGCAGGTGCAGGGGCGATTATCTTAAAGGCAGGACATAACAAAAATAGGTTGCTGGAATCACACATCATGTCCGACGGTAGCATGGCAAGGGATGCTGGCGTGGAAATTGGTGGTATACTCAACCCCATTACAAGTGAAAATCATGAAGTCGCTTATAAATCTTTGAAGTTGATGGATGCAGAACACATGAAAAATAGACTTAATGAAGTTTCCATGAAAAACTGGATGGCGTGCATTGACTTGGCCTTTAGAAAATCAAAGGTTGATAAAAAAGATCTAGATTATTTGGCGGTCCTTCATTTTAAGGCATCCATGCACAAACAGATGTTGAAACTTTTAGAACTGGAGGAAACGCAGTCAATTTATTTAAGTGAATATGGCCATATTGGTCAGGTAGATCAAATTCTCTCATTACACCTTGCAATTGAAGCTGGAAAAATTAAGGATGGTTCCCTTGTGTCAATGATTGCAGCTGGAATTGGTTATGCGTGGGCTGCCAATGTGATTTTATGGGGGGAGGCAGGTGAGTATAATGCCTAAAATACGACCAAATTTTATCACGATTGAAGAAGCACTATTAAAAATAAAGGATGAGGATCATGTGGTTTCTGGTCTTGCCGGGGCTGAACCTAGAATGCTGCTCTCAAGATTGCATGAAATTCATGAAGGCGTAAATGGCATCCGTATCATGACATGCCTACCAATGGGAAATTATGAGTTTTATAGAAACCCTGATTACAAAGCCACATTTTTAATGGAAGGTTGGTTTTACAGTGGTGCTATGAGGCAATGTCATGACTATAAGACGGTGACCTTTATTCCAAATCATCTTCACTTTTCAGCAAAAAAAAGGATAGATTTTCACAAACCCAATGTCTATGTTGGTAACTGTTCTTGGGTGGATGAACATGGTTATGTCTCTCTTGGTTTGAGTGCTGTCTACGAAAGGGAAATGATAGAGGCTTCTGATATGGTAATCCTAGAGATGAATCCAAATGTTCCGCGTACCTTTGGTGATACCACGCTACACATCTCACAAGTGGACTATTTTATAAAGGCGAATTATCAAATGCCTGAACTACCGATCTCAGAAATTAGTGACAAGGATAGGCGAATTGGTAACTTCATTGCAGACCTGATTGAGGATGGTTCTACCATTCAATTGGGTATTGGTGGAATTCCCAATGCAGTTGCAGATGCGTTGAAGACTAAAAAGCATTTGGGCATTCACACAGAAATGTTCACCGATGGCATGGTTGATTTATATGAAGCTGGTGCCATAGACAATACTATGAAGACACTTCACAAAGGCAAAATGGTTGCTGCATTTGCACTCGGTTCAGAAAAGCTTTATAAATTTATAGATAACAATCCAGGTGTTTTAATATTGGACGGGGCTTATGTCAACGATCCTTATATAATTGGTCAAAATCATAAAATGGTATCTATCAATACTTCCATTGAGGTAGATCTTACAGGACAATGTTGTTCTGAATCTATAGGGTCTAAACAGATTAGCGGTACTGGCGGTCAAGCGGATACAGCTATAGGGGCACAAAATAGCAGGGGTGGAAAATCCTTTATAGCCCTCTATTCGACAACTTTGGTCAAGGATCCAGACAGTGGAAAAATGGTCGAAAAATCGAAAATTGTACCGACGCTAACTCAAGGTGCAATCGTATCCCTTTCTCGAAATGATGTGGACTATGTGGTCACGGAGTATGGTGTAGCAGCCCTTAGAGGCACCTCTATCAGAGATAGAGTTGATCGATTGATTGAAATTGCACATCCTGACTATAGAGAATGGCTTAGAAGTGAAGCAGAAAAGTTCAAAATTTGGTAATTAAAAAGACTGCAATCTCTAAAAGAGGTTGCAGTCTTGATTATATAGATCACTAGTTCTCATCCAGCTTTGAGAAAGAATTTTCAAAAGTGGTTAGATGAAAGCAATAACGATAAAACTTGTTTTGACATTAAATGTTGTTATTATACAAAACAAATTAGATGCTAATATTATTTGCTTTGATAATCGGCTTTAAGGCGATCAGCAATTTCTTTAGCCATTTCTTGTAAGGCTTTGAACTCAGCTTCCTTAGGCGAATAAGTTGCTTCAATTGATGGGCCGATTTTTTCCCAACCAATTTCTGAGACGAATGCTTCTATGCCTGAAACACCGCCACCTGACCATGACTTGTTTCCAAATACAGAAATGTAGCGATCTTTAAGGCCAGAGTTTCTAAGTTTTTCAAGAACGGTCTCTACCGAAGAAAAGACTTTGGTGTTATAAGCACAAGAACCGATTACAACGGATTTATATCGCCAGATTTCACTTAGGATATATGAATTATGTGTTTTAGAGGCATCAAATACTTTCACATTTTTTATGCCGTTTTCAGCTATAATTCTTGCAAGGTAATCTGCCATTTTAGCTGTATTGCCATACATTGAACCGTAGATGATGACAACGCCTTCCTCAGCTTCAAAACGACTCCATTTATCATACAATGAAATAATCTCACCTGGATTTGTACGCCAGACCGGACCGTGAGTTGGTGCGATGATTTGAATGTCAAGTCCACCGACCTTTTTGAGGGCACGTTGAACCATTGGGCTATATTTAGCAACGATATTTGAATAATAACGTCTTGTCTCATCTTCATAGAATTCATAGTTGATTTCGTCATCGAAGATGCCGCCATCTAGTGAACCAAAGCCACCAAAGGCATCCATTGAGAACAAAACTTTTGATGTTTCATCATAAGTCATCATAGTCTCTGGCCAGTGTACCATAGGTGTTAAGTAGAAAGTAAGCTTGTGTTGGCCAAGCTCTAAAGTATCGCCATCGCCTACTTCATAAAAATTCTTGGTAATGCCATAAAAACCCTCTATAAAAGGAAATGTCTTTTTATTGCCGACGATTTGCATGTCAGGGTAAGCGCTAAGCAGTGCTAACATTGATCCTGAGTGGTCGGGCTCCATATGATTTACGATTAGGTAATCAACAGGTTTATCTCCAATGATTTCTTTGATTTTTTCAAGATATTCTGTGGTCTTGTTAAATTTGACAGTATCAAGGACTGCCACTTTTTCATCGTTGATGATATAAGAATTATAAGCCACACCTTTTTCAAGCGGCCAGTAATTTTCAAAAAGTGTCGTTTCACGATCGTTTACCCCGATCCAATGAATTTTATCCTTAATATTTAATCTACACTCCATTTTTTCACCTCATGTTTTATTTAATTCTGATGACTTATTTAATATATCCTAAAAGTAAGACATAAATCATTCTTTTATGTTGCTTCTATTATAAAATAAAAAAAAAGAAATATCACCCCCTATATAAGGGAAAAAATGAATTGTTTCAATTATGTAGAAAATGGCTATAAAAAGTTTATAAAAAAATCGAAAGTTGAATATTGTATACAAAATACAGAAGTGGTATAATTGTATTGCAGTATATTTTCAAAAAAACGGTCAAAACCACATAAATGAGTCAGGGTGTGAAGTCGGAATATCCGAGTAATATTGTAGGGATAAATTATATAAGTTTATGTTCAGAATTCCTTATTTTCTAAGGTTTACATTAAATCGAAACTCTTATATAATGGTCTTGTGCATTTTGACAATTGATTAACGAAATGTCGTAATATTGAATGCTCTAGTGAATTGACAGTCATGTATTTTGTATACTATACTGTTTTTGTAATCAATATTGATTAAAGGAGGCTATTTTTCAATGGGTAAAAAAGTTATGAAAACCATGGATGGTAACACAGCTGCTGCATGGGTATCTTATGCATTCACTGATGTTGCTGCAATCTATCCAATCACTCCATCTTCTAACATGGCTGAGTTCGTAGACGAGTGGGCAGCAGGTGGTAAAAAGAACATTTTTGGACAACCGGTTTTAGTATCTGAACTTCAATCAGAAGCAGGTGCGGCAGGTGCAGTTCACGGATCATTACAAGCAGGTGCTTTAACAACTACTTTTACAGCATCTCAAGGTTTATTATTAATGATTCCAAATATGTACAAAATTGCTGGTGAATTATTACCAGGCGTGTTCCATGTTAGTGCAAGAGCAATTGCTTCTCATGCATTATCAATCTTCGGAGACCATTCAGACGTAATGTCAGCAAGACAAACTGGTTTTGCTTTATTATCTTCTGGCTCAGTTCAAGAAGTTATGGATCTTGGTGGTGTTGCTCATTTAGCTGCTATCAAGTCTAGAGTACCATTTTTACATTTCTTTGATGGTTTTAGAACATCTCATGAAGTTCAAAAAATCGAAACTATTGATTACTCAGTATTCAATGAGTTAGTGGATCACGAAGCAATTGCTGCTTTTAGAAAAGGCGCTTTAAGCCCAGAGCATCCAGTAACTAGAGGTACTGCACAAAACCCAGATATCTTCTTCCAAGCGAGAGAAGCGTCTAACTCATTCTACACTGCAGTTCCTGCTATTGTAGAAGGCTACATGAATGAAATCAGTAAAGTTACTGGTAGAGATTATAAATTATTTAACTACTATGGTGCACCAGATGCAGAGAGAATTATCGTTGCTATGGGTTCAGTAGTAGAAGCTGCTGAAGAAACAATTGATTATTTAGTTGCTAAAGGCGAAAAAGTTGGTATGATCAAAGTTAGACTTTATAGACCTTGGGCACCTAAATACTTCTTTGATGTTTTACCAGCGTCTGTTAAGAAAATTGCTGTTCTTGATAGAACTAAAGAGCCAGGCGCAGATGGCGAGCCATTATACAAAGATATCAGAGCTATGTTCTACGAAGTAGAAAATGCACCTGTAATCGTTGGTGGTCGTTACGGTCTTGGTTCAAAAGATACAACACCTTCTCACATTAAGAGAGTGTTTGACGAACTTAAAGAAGCAAAACCTGCAAATGATTTCACATTAGCAATTAAAGATGATGTTACAAATCTTTCTTTAGATGTAGTAGAAGAAATCGTTGCTGAAACTGAAGGTACAATCAGATGTAAATTCTGGGGTCTTGGATCAGATGGTACAGTTGGCGCTAACAAAAATGCCATCAAAATCATCGGTGATAAAACTGACCTTTATGCTCAAGGTTACTTCTCATATGACTCGAAAAAATCTGGTGGTATCACAGTTTCTCACTTAAGATTTGGTAAGAACCCAATCAGATCAACATATTTAATTAACGAAGCTGATTATGTTGCTTGTCATAACCAATCATATGTCTATCAATATGACTTATTAAAGGGTCTTAAAAAAGGCGGTACATTCGTACTTAACTGTAAGTGGAGCCAAGAAGAAGTAAATGCTTTATTACCTGCAGAAATGAAACGTTATATCGCTAAAAACAACATTGAGTTCTACACAATTGATGCAACTTCAATTGCTGAAGAAATCGGTCTTGGCAATAGAATCAACATGGTAATGCAATCTGCATTCTTCAAACTTGCTAAGGTTATTGACCTTGATAAAGCTGTAGAGTACCTCAAAGAAGCAATTGAAAAATCTTACGGTAAAAAAGGTAAGACAATTGTTGAACTTAACAACAAAGCGGTTGATGCTGGTATCGAGAGACTTTCTAAAGTTGAAATCCCTGCTGACTGGGCTGATGCTCAAGAAGGCGTAGCTGTAGAAGCTAAAGGCGAACCTACATTCATTAAAGAAATCTTAAGACCAATTGCTGCTCAAAAAGGTGATGATCTTCCGGTTAGCACTTTCAAAGGTATTGAAGATGGATCATTTGATCATGGTACAGCTGCTTACGAAAAACGTGGTATCGCTGTTAATGTTCCAGAATGGCAAATTGATAACTGTATCCAATGTAACCAATGTTCTTATGTATGTCCACATGCTGCAATCAGACCTTTCTTATTAACTGAAGAAGAGTTAGCAGCAGCGCCAGACACATTAAAAACAAAACCAGCTATGGGTAAAGGTCTTGAAGGCTTAAACTACAAAATTCAAGTATCTCCATATGACTGTACAGGTTGTGGAAACTGTGCTGATATCTGTCCATCTAAACAAAAAGCATTAGTAATGCAACCAATTGAAACTCAAGTAGAAGCAGAATCTCCAAACTGGAATTATGCAGTAGCATTACCAGTTAAGGCTGATAAAATGCCACTTTCAACTGTAAAAGGTTCACAATTTGCTCAACCATTATTCGAGTTCTCAGGCGCTTGTGCTGGTTGTGGTGAAACACCATATATGAAAGCTGTAACACAATTATACGGTGACAGAATGATGATCGCAAATGCTACAGGTTGTTCTTCAATCTGGGGTGGTTCTGCACCATCTACACCATACACTAAA
>NZ_JBVBZF010000137.1:0-9323 GCF_057447755.1 Fusibacter sp.
ATAATCAAGGTAGACATTTGTAAGCGTTTGTACTGGTCTATTGATTGCGACTGTTCTCGTGCCTGCAATCCAGCTCACGTCTAATCCCAATTGCTGGCTTATGAAAGCCACTGGTACATAGGTTTTAGTCTTGCCCTCAAATTGGAGTAAGATTGGCGGTATGCCATCAGGAAGTTTTGTTTTTGTGCCGTTTACCTTGGCATAAGAATTACCAATCTGCATGACGATGGTCTTGCTCTCGCCATATATGGTAACTTCTTGAGTTTCTTGCTTCCAAGCAATCTTTACGCCGAGTTTATCGGTAATGAAACTTATAGGCACAATGGTTCTGGTGCTACCGTTTTTTTCATAGATAATCCCCGGAACGTCTGTGATGACATCCTCACCGGCAAACATAATGTTTACAGGATAATAATTGCCTGAAACACCTGTAATCGGGTCAACAAGTACAACCTGATCTGATTCAAAATACTTATTGGCAAATGATAGTGGCATCATACCCATCACCATACTAAGGATCAACAAAAGCATGCTGATTTTTCTCATTTTTGGTTTGTGATTAAATTTACGCATATTCTCCCTCGATTTCGTCAAAAGTATAAATTAATGTCTAAAAGATTACTTTATAGAGCTCATCACCCACTGGCGGTTCTATCACATCAAATATTTCTTGATCTGCTTCTTCCCCAAAAATTAAAATTCGGTCAAGCGCTTCCGTTAAAAGTCCTATTCTCGAATAGGGAATTTCTGCTTCCAACATGGCCTGTTCAAATGCCGGTGCACCTTCCTTGGTCACGCTCAATAACATGGCACCACTTGATATGAGTTTTAAGGGGTTGATGTTATAGAACTCGCATATTTTTTGTGTGATATCACTGATTTCAATTTGATTGTTATAGATTTTACAACCAAGATTACTGGCTTCACACATCTCGTAAGCTGCCCCAAGTACGCCACCTTCAGTAACATCGTGCATCGCCGATACCTGAAGCCTTTTACCAATTTCACCTTCACGCAAGACGCTTATGTGGTTTATAAATCCCTTGGCTTCTGAAATTTCACTGTTGGTTAATATCGCCTTTAAATCGGACTCTTTCTCATTTGCTAGTATTGCAGTTCCTTCAAGGCCAGCATACTTGCTCATATATAGATAGTCTCCGGCTTTTCCACCACCAGTCATAATCATCTCCTCTACCCTTGTACGTCCAAATGCCGTTACAGAAACTACAATTCTATTAACTGCACTGGTGACTTCAGTATGACCGCCAATGATCTCAATATTCATATGGTTAGCGGCTTCATTTGCATCTTTCACGATCTGCTGTATCTCATCAAGTGTCGTGTGTTCAGGACATAGAAGGGTCAGTAGAATGGCCACAGGCTCCGCACCACTTGACGCAATGTCATTGACACTAATGTGTACTGCAAGCTTGCCAAGCTCCTCTGTAGCGCCAGTAATAGGGTCTGTCGTCACAACACAAGCTTCATCTCCAAACTTAAGGGCAGCACAGTCCTCGCCAACACCAGGTCTCACTAGTATGTCACTTCTGACTGGCTTAATTTCATCTATTATGAAACGATTTAAGTCTTCATTTGATAATTTACCTATACTCATAATCCACACCTCTATTATATGATCTAATTTTCTATGATAATCCACTATATTATATCACAATGGCTGCTAGTGACTAAAGAATGTCATTAATTTATAATACATTTTCAATCAAAAACCAATATGTAAGCATTTGAACATAAAAAAGGCATCTCAATAATTGAGATGCCCTTTGATTGACTTTATTGATTACTCAGTAATTTCAGCAAATCCGAAGAACCAAGTTGATCTTGTAGTCATTTCCCATCCAACAACTTTCTCTTTTACCATTAAAGTATTAGTGTAAGTGTAAACTGGGATATTGATATAATCTGATTCCATTAAAGCAGCAGCTTTGTAAAGGATGTCAAATCTTTCTTGACCTGGAGCAGTTTTAGCTTGTTCGATTAAAGTATCGTACTCAGCACTTTTCCAGTGTGGGTAGTTCATTGGAGATTCTGATAAGAACATACCAAGGTATGTCATTGGGTCAGAATAGTCACCAATCCAACCAGCTCTAGCGATTTGGAAGTTACCTTCTCTTCTAGTATCTTGGAATACAGCCCACTCTTGGTTAGTTAAAGTTACGTCGATGTTTAAGTTTTGTTTCCACATTTCTTGAACTGCTTCAGCAATTTTCTTATGTCCTTCTGAAGTGTTGTACATAAGTTCTACAGCAGGGAAACCTTCACCATTTGGGTAACCAGCTTCAGCTAATAATGCTTGAGCTTCTTCGATTTGAGCTGTTTCAGCTAAACCAAAACCACCTAATTTTTCAGTAAATAAGTTACCATCAGCATCGTAAGATGTTGGAGAAACCATGTTTACTGCAGGAATTTGACCAGCTTTAGTTACAGTTTCACAGATCGCTTTTCTATCAATAGCAAGAGATAATGCTTTTCTTACATTGATGTTATCCATAGGTGCTTTTTCAGTATTTAAAGAGTAGTAGTAAGTACCATCTTGCGGTAAGATATAGAAAGTTGGATCTTCAGCAATTAATCTAGGAATTTCTTCAGTTGGAGGCGTTGTTAAAACGTCAATTGATCCACTTTCATAAGCAGTCAAGTAAGTTGATGCCTCAACGATCATAAGTGCTTCGATTCTTTCTAATTTAACTTGGTCAGCTCTCCAGTAGTTAGGGTTTTTAACAAGAACTAATCTGTCACCACCAACATATGATTCAAGCATGAAAGGACCATTTACGATTGAAGCTGCTGGGTTAATCGCCCAAGCGCCATCAGCACCTTGTGCTACAGAATCTTCTCTAACTGGGAAGAAAGTGTAGAATGCAGTTAAGCCTAAGAAGTAAGGTGTTGGTGCTTTTAAAGTAACTTCAAAAGTTTTTTCATCTAACGCTTTGAATGAACCAACGTTAGCTTCGTCAAAGATCCAAGCATATTCAGATGCTGTTTCTTCAGCTAAAACTCTAGTCCATGCCCACTCAAAATCTTGAGCAGTTACAGCTTTGCCGTCAGACCATTTTGCATCTCTTAAAGTAAATGTGTAAACTAAACCATCATCACTCATAGTGTAGCTTTCAGCCATAGCTGGCTCTAATTTACCATTAACTTCTCTCATTAAACCTTCGAACATGTTGTTGATAACATGACCACCATCAGAAGCAGCATTTAAACCTGGATCGATCGTCTTTGGTTCAGCACCGATATTCCAGTATAATACTTGCTCAACTTGTGCAGCTGGTTCTGCAGCTGGCTCAGATGCAGTATCTGCAGGTGTAGTTGACTCAGCAGGTGCAGCAGCAGGCTCTTCAGCTTTCGCGCCACAACCGATAAACATGCTAGCAACTAACATTACAACTAACAATAACGCTAAATTTCTTTTAAACAAAATAATCCCCTCCAATGTCTTTTTGAGTTTTGTATAAGCTAAGTGCCTTAGATAACACGTCCCCAAGATTGCTTTTAACATGTTAAATCCGAACAACCCCTCTTATACGATTTCTTTAAACTGTTAACATTTTTATATAAACGTGCTTGGACTGACGTCCAAGCAACATCCATACCACTTTGAACGTTGTTACACATTTTTAATCGTATCGTTAACTTTTTTTAACATAACCATATTATAATACATATTTTTAGATTTTTCAAACTAAAAAGTTCATTAATTCAGGTAAATGCCTCGTTAATAAATAGACAAGTCGTGCTTATGCCTTCTCATCCATAAGATGACAAGCAACAAAGTGCTCTGGTTCCACTTCTTTAAGCTTTGGCTCTATTTCCTTACACTTATCAAATGCATAAATACAACGCGTTCTAAATCTACAACCAGATGGCGGATTTAATGGACTTGGCACGTCTCCTTCAAGGATGATACGTTGCTTAGCACGTGTTACTTCAGGATCCGGAATCGGAATCGCTGATAACAAGGCTTGCGTATATGGGTGAAGTGGCTTTTCATAAAGTCTATTACTGTCAGCAACTTCTGCCATTTTACCAAGGTACATTACACCGATACGGTCTGAAATATGCTTAACCATAGAAAGGTCATGCGCAATAAAGAGATAAGTTAAACCAAATTCTTTTTGTAAATCTTCAAGCATATTTACAACTTGTGCCTGAATCGATACGTCAAGTGCTGAAATTGGTTCATCACAGATGATGAAATCTGGATTTACAGCAAGCGCTCTTGCGATACCGATACGTTGTCTTTGACCACCTGAGAACTCATGTGGGTAACGGCTTGCATGCATCTTAGAAAGACCAACACGCTCAAGTAATTCGAAAATTCTCTTTTGTCTATCTTCACCAGATGCAATACCATGAATATCAAGTGGTTCACCGATAATGTCGGCAACTGTCATTCTGGTATTAAGTGATGCATAAGGATCTTGGAAGATCATTTGAATTTTTTTTCTAAAAGGCTTTAATTCATTTTCGCTCATGTGACCGATTTCAGCACCGTCAAAAATAACCTCGCCATCAGTGACGTCATAAAGTCTGATAATGGTTCTACCAGTTGTTGACTTACCACAACCTGACTCCCCAACAAGACCTAAAGTCTCACCTTTATAGATTTTAAAGCTGATATCATCAACCGCTTTAACATACTTGATATTTCTACGAATGATACCCTTATCTACTTTGAAATATTTTTTTAGATTTTTTACCTCTAATAAGACTTCTCTTTCAGCCATTATTTGTCACCTCTCTTTACACCACCAGTAGTTTCAACTGCTGGTGCTTCTGGATCTAATAACCAACATGCTGCACGATGTCCTTCATTAGCCATGTAGAACTTTGGCGCTTCTTTTATACAAAGTTGCATTGCATATGGACATCTTGTTGCAAAAGGACATCCTGTTGGTGGATTTAATAAATCTGGAGGTGTCCCTGGGATTGGAATCAATCGATGCTTTTCATTGAGGTCAAGTCTAGGAATCGATTTGATTAAGCCCATTGTGTATGGATGTCTTGGATTGTAGAAAACATCTTCTGCAGTTCCTTCTTCCATGATTAAGCCGCCGTACATAACGACAATTCGGCTACAAACATCTGCAACAACACCAAGGTCATGTGTGATTAGGATAATTGCAGTGTTTACTTTATTTTTAAGTTCTTTAAGAAGCTCTAATATTTGTGCTTGGATCGTTACATCAAGTGCAGTTGTTGGCTCATCTGCAATGAGTAGGTCAGGCTGACAAGAAAGGGCAATCGCGATCATCGCTCTTTGTCTCATACCGCCAGAAAACTCATGTGGATAGTTGTCAACTCTTTGCTCAGGAGAAGGAATACCAACCAATTTAAGCATTTCTACCGCTTTAGCTTTCGCTTCAGCTTTAGAAAGTCCTTGATGCTTGATTACCGCTTCCATGATTTGATCCCCAATTGTATAAACAGGGTTAAGTGATGTCATTGGATCTTGGAAAATCATTGCGATCTGATCGCCACGGATACTCATCATCTCTTTTGTTGATTTTGGTACTAAATCTTCGCCTTTGAACATGATTTGTCCAGACTTAACTTTACCTGGATACTGCAATAATTTCATGATAGAAAGTGAAGTAACAGATTTACCACTACCAGACTCTCCAACAATTCCTAATGCTTCCCCTTTATTAAGGTGAAAACTCACCCCTCTTATCGCCTGTACTTCTCCTAAATGCGTATAGAAAGAAGTATACAGATCTTTTACGTCTAATAATTTTTCACTCATTGTCAGACTCCTTCCTATTTACGTAATCTTGGGTCAAGTGCATCTCTTAAACCATCGCCTAAGAAGTTAAATGCAAGTACAGTTAACGAAATGAATGCAGATGGGTAAAGCAATTGATATGCATACGATCTTAAACCTGGTACTGCATCATTTGCAAGTGTTCCCCAAGAAGCCATCGGTGCATTAACGCCAAGTCCGATAAAGCTTAGGAATGCCTCTGTAAAGATTGCGCTTGGGATCATCATAGCAAGTGATACGATAATTGGACCAAGAGCATTTGGAATAAGATGTCTTACCATTATTCTCCAAGTACTAGCACCAATTGTTCTTGCTGCAAGTACGAATTCTTGTTCTTTAATACTGAGCACCTGACCACGAACGATACGCGCCATGTTTACCCAGTATACAGAGCCGAGTGCAATACAGATTGTTTTAAGACCAGGGCCAATAACAACCATCAACATGATAACGTAAAGTAGCAATGGTACAGTAGAAATGATGTCTACAATTCTCATCATAATATTATCTACTTTACCGCCAATATAACCTGAAATACCGCCGTATAAAACACCGATGAAGAACTGAACCATTGTTGCAATAAATGCAATTAAGAGGGAAATTCTAGCACCGTATACGAGTCTTGCAAATAAATCTCTACCTAAACCGTCTGTACCAAATCTGTAAACGCCATTACCTACTGTGCTTGTTGGCACCGTGTAAACTTGGTCATCTACAAGTAATTGGAACTTGATTGCATTAGGGTCACCCGATTTTTTTGCTTTTGCTGCAAAGCTATAGTCTACAGTGACGTTCTTGCCATCAATGTCATAATGATTTTGTTTTTTCATCATGTCCTTATTAGCTGTAGGCAATTCCACTTTTTCGATGATTTTTCCGCCATCTTCTATTCTGTAAAGTGTGTATTCTTTGTGTACATATAATGTGATATTATCACCAATATCGAAAACTTCTAATCTTGGTGGTAAATTTGACATATCTAAATCTTGATCTGAAAAGCTCCAATTAGTAAAAGTATTTCCGAAAGCTGCGAATAAGATCAATAACACGATAATGCTAAGACCTAACATAGATAAGACATTCTTTTTAAGACGTCTCCACGCATCTTGCCAATAGGTTAAACTAGGGCGAATGCTTTCTTTCATAGCTTCTTGTTTTGAGAGTTTCTCCCATTTATTTGACATTGCTATTCCCTCCTAATCACCTAATTTAATTCTTGGATCGATAATACCATAAGCGATATCCACGATGAAAATCATAAAGATCGCAAATGCTGCGTAGAATATTGTCGTGCCCATAATCATTGTATAATCACGGTTACCAACACTTTCCACGAAGAGTTTACCCATTCCTGGAATAGCAAATATTTTCTCGATAACAAATGAACCCGTTAAGATTGCTGCAATCGTTGGTCCCATATAAGTAATAACTGGAATCAAAGAATTTTTAAGCGCATGCTTGAAGATTACTCTAAACTCTGATAAACCTTTTGCTCTAGCAGTTCTGATATAATCTTGTTGCATTACTTCAAGTAAACTTGATCTTGAAAGTCTCGCAACGAAAGATAATGAGAAACCTGCAAGTGCTAAACATGGCCCTACATAAGATTTAACTTCTTCTAAACCATATGCCGGTGCCCATCCTAATTTCTCAGCGAACACGTAAATGTACAAGGTCGCTACAACGAAACTCGGTACGGCTACCCCTAATGTCGCCATAATCGTTACGATATAATCAGGGACTTTATTTTGATACAGAGCGGATATGATACCTGCCGGTACACCGAACAAAATAACAAGTAATGATGCTACACCACCAACTTTAGCTGAAACTGGGAAGCCTTCTTTAATTTTGTCCCAAACAAAGATACCTGGTCTCGCGAACGATGGACCAAAGTCAAGAACTGTTACACCCTTAAGATAATCAACGTATTGTTTCCATAAAGGGTCATTTAAATGGTACTTCTGATTTAATGCCTCAAGTACTTTTTCCGGTAACTCTTTCTCTCTTGAGAATGGACCACCTGGAATTGAGTGCATTAAGAAGAATGTGATTGTGATAACGAACCACAACGTGATAACCATAGATACTAATCTTCTTGCAATATATTTGCCCAAACCCTTACACTCCTTTCGAATTTTCAGAAAAATCACATAATTAAAAATACAAATCTACCTTTTCCGTCAGTCTTACAATTCTGCTTACTTTGACACGTTTTTTTTATTCAATTGCATTTTTGTTTGAATAAAGAATGATAATTGCAGTTCTCTGAGTATTTAATGCCACCCCACAAGAATAGAAAAATGTGAACAGAGTGTGAATAGAAATGTATTTTTGTAATGCGTTTGTCATAATGATACTCTATATCGCTCTATTTTTCAATGTTTCTAACCATTTTCAAGTATGAATATATTGTAACAAATCTCTCATACAAGTTAATCTCTACGTGTTAGGACATTTAACATCCCGAAAAAATTCAATATATGCATTATTCTCATAAATGAAATTCATTTTCTGATTAAATTCATTTTCTAGAGTTGTTACAATTCCTTAACCTACAAGTTTCTTTTCTGAAATAATGCATTATTTTAACGCCTTTTTTTTCAAAGTCTTTCGGAACTATAATAATTATTGTGTCATATGTTAATTCCCCCTTTTTCATGCGCCCAAATCAAAAAAAACGCATACCACTTTGTAAATATATGGAACAAACCGTCTTGATTTAAGACCCTTGTTTCATAAATTAAAGGCATGCGTTTTTAATGATTCTATTGTTATTCATTAATATTTTAAAATTTTAGACATCAGGTTCAGCCAAAGAAAATGTCTATATTTGTCGCAAAATTCAACAATTAAGGGCCCTATACCATGCTTTAGAACTTCATAAAGATCAATAACACTTTTATAAAGATCAAACGCATATCCTCTTCCTCAACGCATTCGTCTACCATGCATGAATATACCCCACAACCCTATCGACAAAATCGACCAAAACATCTACAGTGGTTGCTCTTGCACACAACTTGTAATGCCAGCCCTAGTTTTCGTTGTGGATATGTTTAATTACTTTTGAAATTATTCACCCTTTATGCACCACTATTTTCACTAATAATTGCATCAAATTCTGCTTCAGATATGATTCTGATGCCTAAAGATTTGGCTTTTTCTTCTTTTGAACCTGCATTTTCGCCAACGACAACCATGTCTGTTTTCTTAGACACACTGCCACTTGCTTTGCCACCTTGCGATTCAATGATATTTTTAATTTCATCTCGAGTGTATTTCAGCATGGTCCCAGTAACAACCACTGTCTTTCCTGAGAAGACACCAGAAGCATCAATCCTCTGTTCACTCTTTAAGTCAAGGCCCAAAGCCTTCAATTGGTTGATTTGATCAATAAACTCTGGGTTTTTTAAAGCGTTCATAAGACTATTTGCCATTTTCTCGCCAAAGTCACTTATATTGGTGAGCGTCTCATAATCAGCATTCATAAGAGCCTCAAGGGTTCCAAAATACTGGGCCAATGACTTTGCTG
>NZ_JBVBZF010000138.1:0-9296 GCF_057447755.1 Fusibacter sp.
ATGCCCTTATAGAAACCTTTAATTCAGGCATGTTTGGTGGAAAAGTAGTAGGTGAAATCCTATTTGGTGAAACAAATCCAACGGGTAAATTATCCATTTCATTTGCATATCATTCAGGACAATTACCGGTCTACTATAATCAACTTCCAGGATGGCATGGCAGTAAATACATGGATTTGCCAATGGGACCCCTTTATCCTTTTGGTTATGGTTTATCTTACACAACATTTAAATATTGTAATATGAACCTGTCTAAAAGTATTTGCGATCCTGATGATGAAATCGTTGTCTCTGTTGATGTTACTAATACAGGGAAAATAGACTCTGAGGAAATTGTTCAGCTTTATGCGCATGATCTCATCAGTAGCCTAATGACACCCTTTAAACAACTGATTGGGTTTGAACGTATAGATCTTAAAGCAGGTGAGACCAAAACTGTTCATATCCGCTTTATGACGGATGCCCTTTCCATTGTCAATGAAGAAGAAGAGAAGGTATTAGAACCTGGTCTCTTTAATATAATGGTTGGTCCAGACTCAAGAGACGAATCCCTTTTGATAAAGTGTTTGGAAGTCAAGTGAAATTGATAAGCCCATTTTGGGGTGTTCAAAATAATAAATAAAAATTTCAAAACCCTCTAAGGTGAAAGCAAACTCCTAGAGGGTTTTCTGTTGTTTACAGCAAATATTGAATCAAAGGCTCTTGTGTTGAGGAAGGATAGGCCTCAAACAATATCAACGAAAAAGTTAACATTTAAGACGCTTTTGGCATCTTTACATACATTTAAAATTGAGTTAAACTGTTTATGCTTTTTCTATGTTAAAGTGAAACTGGAAATGACAAAAGTGATAAATTGGAGTAATCATGCGATATTTAATAGGCTACATTCCGTCGGAAGTAGATGACCAAAGAGCCATACTTTCATATGTTTTAAGTTCAGATGAAATTGATGGTGTAGAAGTCAATTTTAATAAAGAGGAAGCAAACCACTGGCTTGAATACAATATTGAACTTGCGAAGTGTTTAAAGGCAAAGGGAAAAATCTATCAGATACACTTGCCTGAAATGACAGAAGATGCACTATTCATTCTAGACAAAATTGGTAGAATCATTGATGAAGTAGGCGGGCCAATAAACGCTGTGGTCCACCATGCCATGGGCACTTCCATAGATGAGGATATTGCATTGACCTTTGAAATGCTGGATATGATTTATGACTACCTTTCGGAACACGATCTGGACATCATCATACATCTTGAAAACCTTAATATCATTCGGTCGCTGGATAATTTTCCAAAGTCGGCACATGATAAGTGGTTAAAAATTGTGGGCAGAGAGCGGATCAATGTCACGCGAATAGATGAAATTCTAATAGCATATCCAAAACTCAAATTTTGTTTGGATTTTGGACATATGATATCGGATAAACTCGACTTCAAACTGACACCTCTTCAGAAGGCAAGAGTCGGTAATATTCATATACACGATGCTGATGATCGAGCAGATCATAAACCAAGTGGAACTTGTACTGATATTAGGCAAATGGACGCATTTGTAAAGAGTGTTCTCAATCTAAAAAATTATGAGGGTCATGGTGTTATAGAGGTTGCAAAAGTTAACTTAGGTACAAATTTGGAGGATACTATAGGTATTCTAGAAAAGGAGATTAAACTCATGAAAGGCAAGCATTATTCTGAAATTGTTCTTACTAACGGAGAGGTAATGAAACGTGACAAAGCATTTGAGGATTGCTCAAAATGTGGCGCAAAAAAAGGAGAGTTCCACCAATCCTACTGTGAAAGGGAAATCTGCCCCTTGTGTGATAAATATATAAGTGAGTGCAATCATTTAGAAGGTTATCTTGTAGAAGATATCATGGTTGATGAGGCGTCTACAGAAGCACTTTCAGCATAAAATCGCCTAGAAAACTTAAGCCCTATTTTGCAGTTTGTTATGCCCTCCCTTGGGGAAACAGTTTATTATTTTAACTGTCTACCCAAAGGGAAGCATAAGAATTTATGCAAAATAGGGCTTTTTTAGCTTTGAAACATCGTTTATGACAAAATAAGTGATAAAAATAGGAGACTCAAAAAGCTTATAGGATTAAATAGTTTTTTTATTTCAAACAAATTTGCTCCTTAACCTTGAGCATATGATACATCAAATCATTATAGGGTGTTGGTACACCATGGGTCTTGCCGAGAGACCTTATAACTCCTGCAAACATGTCGACCTCTGTTAAGCGACCAGCATCAATATCTTGGAGCATGGAAGTCTTAGATTCAGGCACCATGGTTTCTAGAATATCAAGCCAAGCCTTAAAATCGCCATCTGTAATTTCAACGCCTTTTTTAGCAGCGACTTGTCTTACTTCTTCCATAATCATGTGCATGATTTTGTGACCATCAGACGAATTTAAGTAGTGATAGTTTGCACCGAGGATTGCAGTGGGTTGATTGCTACAAACGTTAATCATGAACTTCCACCAAAGCTTTTTATACATATCTTTTGGACATTCATAAGGTACTGAAGCTCTTTTAAAGACTTCAGAAACCATCTGAACTCGGTCCGTTTGTTCTCCCGACTTCTCACCAAACACAATCTTACCAACAGAACCATAATTCACATTTAGGCCTTGTCTTTGGGCGTCGATACCAAGGCACATACTATAAAGCATTTTTTCCATGCCAAAGGCTTCACCGATGATTTCTTCCGAATCTATGCCATTAAGCAAGGACATGATCACTGTTTTTTCACCCACATGATTTTTTACAGCAGCAATGGCATCTGGAAGATCATTATATTTAACGGCAATCATCATGATATCTGCAGGCTGACCAGGATCAGATTGCTTACAATAATTAAAATGTTGAACCCTGCCATTAATCTTAAATGCACTGGATTTATAGCGGTCAAAACGGCTATCGTCCAATATAATATTAAGGTCAATCTCTGGGCAATCATTTAAGAGTGCTGCATAAGATGCCCCTATAGCGCCTAATCCTATAAGTGTTATTTTCATATTGCCTCCTTTTCTGCTTTGCCTTACATCCATACACAAAGTTTATTTTTTCTATTTTAACATTTTATGCCTATTCAGACCAATAAATTTCAATGCATTCCAATATAATTATTTATTTAAAATAACTTTAACGTTTCATGGTACAGGAGATGTGTATCAGGGTAAATAAATTCTGAGATGATTTGATATGGGGTAAATGCTATTTTAAGGCTCTTTTTATAAAACAAATGAGGAGGATAAAATGATGGAAGCTGAAAGCTTATTGGATGATATTATCAAGCGACATGCCTCTAAAGAAGGCCCTTTGATGTTGATTTTAAATGATGTTCAAAATACCTTCGGTTGTATTTCATATGATTCACAAAGGACAATTTCAGAACGTACCAATATCAGTCTAGCAGAAATATTTGGTGTGGTCACATTTTATTCTCAGTTCCAAATAGAGCCAAACGGTAAGCATCGGATTGGCGTATGTATGGGAACTGCTTGTTATGTAAAGGGGGCTGCAAACATTCAAAATGAAGTCATGAAAATGCTGGGGATAAGACTTGGGGAAACCAGTGAGGATGGCTTGTTTACACTTGCACCAACAAGGTGTCTTGGCGATTGCTCTCAGTCACCAGCGATGATGATCGATGATAAGGTTTATGGTCATTTGACCGTCAAAAAGGCTAAAGAAATCATCAAGGCCATCCAAAAGGGGGAGAGACCATGAACTTTGAGGACTTGTTATTAATCAAAGAAAACGTTTTGAGTAAAAAGACCTTTATAGAGGTTAAAGCCCATCCATTGGAGGTTAGAAGGGTCTTAAGAAACTGTGATGTGATTGATCCACTTGACATAGAGGATTATATTGCAAGAGATGGTTATCAGGGGGCCTTTAAGGCCATCTATGATTGCTCACCCCAGGAGGTTATCGATATCACTAAGGCAAGCGGCCTTCGTGGTCGAGGGGGTGGTGGCTTTCCCACAGGCCTAAAGTGGCAGTTTGCACATGATGCTGTGGGAGAACGAAAGTTTATGATTTGCAATGCTGATGAAGGTGATCCAGGGGCATTTATGGATCGGTCAGTGCTAGAAAAGGATCCGCACGCAGTTATAGAGGGGATGATTATCGGCGGCTATGCCATTGGGGCAAAGCACGGCTTTATATATGTTAGAGCAGAGTATCCTATTGCGGCAAAGTACATGGAAATCGCCATTGAAAAAGCACGTGAAAAGGGCATTCTTGGCCAAAGTGTTTTAGGTTCAGACTATGCTTTTGACCTTGAAATTAGACTGGGTGCCGGTGCATTTGTTTGTGGTGAAGAAACGGCCCTAATTGCATCAATTGAAGGCAAAAGGGGCATGCCTAGACTTAAACCGCCTTTTCCTGCACACAAGGGTCTTTTTGATATGCCAACGGTCATTAATAACGTTGAAACCCTAGCCAATATCGGAAACATTTTAAGACTGGGTGCTGACTGGTTCAAAGCGTATGGCACAGACAAGTCACCAGGGACTAAGGTCTTTGCATTGGCCGGAAAAGTAAAACACGGTGGGCTCATTGAGGTGCCCATGGGGATTACCCTAGGAGAAGTAATTATGGAGATTGGTGGGGGTGTGGCTAAAAACAAGACCTTCAAAGCCGTCCTGACAGGTGGACCGAGTGGAGGCTGCCTTACCCAACAGCACTTAGAGGAAAAGATTGATTTTGACCAATTGGTTAAACTTGGGTCTATGATGGGTTCTGGTGGTATGATCGTGCTGGATAACGATGATTGTATGGTTGATATCGCTAAATTTTATATGGATTTTATGGTGGATGAATCTTGTGGAAAATGTACGCCATGTCGAAATGGCACCAAGCAGCTCCATGGTATTTTAGAAAAGATTAGCCAGGGGGAAGGAACACGAGAAGATTTGGTCCGTCTAAAGAATTTGGCTTTTACAGTGAAAAACACAGCGCTTTGCGGACTTGGTAAAACAGCGCCTAACCCTATACTTTCAACCTTAATGTATTTTGAAGATGAATACTTGGAACATGTAGATGACAAACATTGTAAAAGCGGGGCCTGTAAGGCCATAAGTCGATATTTTATTACAGACACCTGTATTGGTTGTTCGATATGCGCTAAAGTTTGTCCTGAAACTTGCATATCTAAAGACCAGAGTGGCCAATTTCACATCAATCAGGAGGACTGCATTATCTGCGGTGCCTGTATTAAAAGTTGTCCAGTAAACGCGATAGAGGTGAGATTATGAATGTTCTTAAGCCAATCAAAATAATCTTAAATGGGGAAGCGGTCATTGCCCAAGCCGGTGAAACCCTTTTAAAGGTATGTCAAGATCGCGGGATTGATATTCCAACCTTTTGCAACGATGAAAGATTGAATCCAAGTGGTTCATGTAGGATGTGTATCGTTGAAGTCAATGGGTCTGATACACTACTGCCTTCGTGTGCGACGCTTGTTACTGAAAATATGACCGTCAATACGGATAGTCCCAAGGTGCGCATGGCGCGAAAGGAAATTCTGGAACTGCTTTGGACTGACCATCCAAACGATTGTCTTATATGTGAAAAAGCAGGTGCATGCAAATTACAGGATTACAGTTATGAATATGATATTAAGGTGAACGCCTACTATCCTGCTTATACAAGGGAAACCCCAAATGAAGCATCCAATAAATTCTATACACTTGATAAGGATAAATGTATTAAATGTGGTCTTTGTGTGAGAGTGTGTGCAGAGCTTCAAAAAACACATGCCATAGATTTTATTGAAAGAGGTCATGAGGTTGAGATTGGCTATCCACTTGATGGTAAATATGAGTCAAGCAACTGTGTGTCCTGTGGCAATTGTGTCAGTGTTTGTCCTACAGGTGCGCTGATGCCTAAGACGAAGACAAAGGCACGCACTTGGGAGATGAGTCGTGTTAGAACCACATGTTCTTATTGCGGTGTTGGGTGTCAAATGGAACTCATGGTTAAAGACGACAAGGTACTTGGGGTAGAACCTGTAAGGGCTGCCATCAATGAGGGCCTTCTTTGTGTGAAGGGAAAGTTTGCCTATCAATTTATCAACCATCAAGATCGCTTAAAAACGCCTTTAATTAAGGAAGAGGGGCGTTTTAGAGAGGCGAGCTGGGAAGAGGCCCTTAACCTTATCGTCGATAAAGTAAATATGACAAAGAAGAACCATGGTAGCGGGGCGTTTGCAGGACTTTCAAGTGCCAAATGCACCAACGAAGAAAACTATATGATGCAGAAGTTCATGCGTGCAGTTATTGGAACGAACAACGTCGATCACTGTGCACGTTTGTGTCATGCGTCTACAGTAGCAGGTCTGGCAGCGGCTTTTGGCAGTGGCGCCATGACCAACAGCATTCCCGAAGTAATTGGAAACGACGTGGCCTTTGTCATTGGATCTAACACCACGGAAACGCATCCTGTGATAGGGTCTATGATTTTGCGTGCAAAGGAAAAAGGCGGTAAACTCATCGTTGCAGACCCACGACAAATAGACCTTTCAAAATATGCAGATGTCTATTTGCAGATAGAACCTGGTACAAATGTAGCGCTCATTAACGCCATGAGCAATGTTATCTATCATGAAGGCCTTTTTGATAAAGCCTATATTGACACTCGCACAGAAGCCTTTGAGGATTACGTTTCTTGTATAGAGGCTTATACGCCTGAAATTGCCGCCTTAGTTTGTGGTGTTGATGCTGAGCTCATTAAAAAAGCGGCAAGACTATATGCTAGAGGTGATAAAGCTGCTATTTATTATGCAATGGGTGTAACACAGCATTCTTGCGGTACAGACCATGTGATGTCACTTTCAAATCTCGCCATGATGTGCGGTAACTTAGGAAAGGAAAGTGCTGGGATTAACCCCTTACGGGGACAAAACAACGTACAGGGGGCTTGCGATCTGGGTGCTTTACCAGATGTTTATCCAGGTTATCAAAAGGTCTTTGATGAAGCGGCCAATCAAAAATTTGAAGCGGCATGGAAATGTAAATTGTCTAAAACGCCCGGTCTGACAGTGACCCAAATGTTTGATGGGGCGATAAGTAAAGAGATACGTTTTATGTATCTCATGGGTGAGAATCCTGTGGTATCAGACCCGGATACTGCACATGTAATCAAGGCTCTTGAAGCGATGGATTTTTTAGTTGTCCAGGATATATTTCTAACAGAAACGGCACAATATGCAGATGTTGTTTTACCTGCTGTGAGTTTTGCAGAGAAGGATGGCACTTTTACCAATACGGAGAGACGTGTGCAAAGAGTACGTAAAGCCATCCGCAATAGAGGCCATGCAAAAGCGGATTGGGAAATACTCATGCTGCTGATGCAAAAATTGGGATATGATCAAAAATATGAGTCTCCTGAAGACATCATGAAAGAGATTAATAACCTAACCCCAATTTATGGTGGCATTACCTACGATAAGATAGATGCCAAGGGTATTCAGTGGCCGTGTCCTACCCCTGAACATGAGGGAACCCTGTTTTTGCATAAGGATAAGTTCTCAAGAGGTAAGGGGAAGTTTTTTAAACTCAATCATGTTGGGGCTATGGAATCTCCAGATGAGGATTATCCACTCATTTTAACCACAGGTCGTTCACTTTATCATTTTCATACTTCTACCATGACAAAACGGACACAAGGGATCAACGAAATTGTCGGTGGCAATTATCTTGAAATGTCAGAGGCGATGGCTGATAAGTTAGGCCTTGAAAATGGTCAATCTGTAAAGGTTACGTCAAGAAGGGGTTCAAGTCAAGCAAAGCTCAAGGTCGTAAAAACAATTAAAGAAAATGTCGTCTTTATGCCCTTTCATTTTGAAAACAGTGCCAACAGGCTCACCAACAGCTTAGCCATTGATAAAATCAGCAAAATACCTGAGTTAAAAGTCAGTGCAGTAAGGGTGGAGGCATTATATGAAAAATAAAAGTGCAATAATACTTGCAGGCGGAAAGAGTAGAAGGTTTAAAGAAGATAAGCAACTGATGGTTCATGATGGCCTTCTTGTGATGGATTCCATCATCAAGGTATTAAAGGCATCCTTTACTGAATTGATCATAGTTACGGACAAGCCTGACTTATACGCAGACAAGGGCGTTAATGCTGTTCGGGATGATTATGAGGACAAGGGCCCCTTATCAGGGATTTATACAGGGTTAAGGCATGCAGCAAGTGACTACTGCTTTGTAACCGCATGTGACATGCCCTTTCCAAATCAGAATTATATAAACTATATGTCTGGCCAACTTTCGAACCAAGAGATATTGGTAACGCTGGTCAATGGCTTTATCGAACCCTTTCATGGCTATTATCACAGATGCTTGCTTTTAAAATTGGAGGAAAGTCTGATTAACAACCGACTTGGAATCCAGTCTTTTATCAGAAAGCAAAGATATGAAGCCATAGATGAAGGTATTGCAAGGTCATATTCTAAAAATTTGAAAATGTTTCTGAACATCAACACCCAGGAAGAACGTCGTTTTCTAAAAGGAGAGGTCTTATGACGGTTGAACAAATTGAAATCATTAGAGTGCATGGTCATGAATGGCTAGAAGTCAGTGATGAAGTCGTCGTTGAAAAAGTCATAGAGGTCAACATAAATGACCAGTTTTTTAGAAAGCTTGTGGTGACGCCTGAACTCGTGGAAGCCTTCGGGATGGGTCTTATGATAACCTCTGGTTTTGTTCAAGATGAAGGGCAAATTGCATCTGTTGAGTACTTAGAAGAAAAAGCCCAACTCAATATAGCGTTAAAGTGTGGCTTTTCAAAAGAAGAACTCATTCAGACCAGTGGGTGTGCTTTTGGCATGGTCTCAGCTTCATTGCTGTTAAATGCTAAGGTCTTGGATATGGAACCATCTGAGGCCATAAAACCCCTATCGATTTTCAATTGGATGCAGGTGTTTAATCATAAGAGCGATTTGTTCAGGGCAACCGGTGGTGTGCACAGCGTTATGCTAATTGAAGGCGAAAACGAGTACTTTGCTGAAGATATCGGCAGACACAATGCCATTGATAAGGTCGTAGGCTTATCGGTGCAAAAAAGAATGACACAGGCTAATGTGACCAATAGAAGTGGCTTAAGGATTATCTTTCTATCGGGTAGAATTTCAAGCGAAATGGTGGCAAAGGCCATCCAGGCGCAAATTCCCCTTATTGTTTCTAGAGCAGCACCAACGAGCCTTGGTATAGAGTTGGCCCAAAAGAACAATATTACCCTGGTTGGATTTGCTAGGGGGAAGAGGATGAACATCTATACACA
>NZ_JBVBZF010000139.1:0-9169 GCF_057447755.1 Fusibacter sp.
CATTTGAACCATCTTCGATGTCTCAAAACAATTTTCGCTGACGCTGTTTGAGGTTGAAGACTCCTCATCACAGCTTTCGGCTCAAATTTTGTTGCTTAACAACATTTGAGCCATCTTCGATGTCTCAAAACAATTTTCGCTGACGCTGTTTGAGGTTGAACACTCCTCATCACAGCTTTTGGCTCAAATTTTGTTGTATATAATCATCTAACCGCTTTTCGCAAGTTGATAATTCTTTCTCAAAGCTGGAAGAGAACTAATGATCTATATAATTAAAAAGAAGAATTCCTAAGAATTCTTCTTAATATCCATCACAGTTCTATTATATCTTATTTTGCAAAGTCAGTTACCCTAGATTCTCTTATTACATGAACTTTTATCTGTCCTGGGTAATCCAAGTCTGCCTCAATTTTTTTACTGATTTCTCTTGCCAATAAGAACATATCATCGTCATTTACTTTTTCTGGATATACTACAACACGTACTTCTCTACCTGCTTGAATTGCAAAAGATTTTTCAACACCTTCATATCCATTTGCAATGTTCTCTAAAGATTCTAATCTCTTGATATATGTGTCAAGAGTTTCTCTTCTCGCCCCTGGTCTAGCAGCTGATAATGCGTCTGCAGCAGTCACTAAAATTGCCTCGATTGTTTCAGGCTCATAATCTCCGTGATGCGTACTCATAGCATGAACTACAGCTTTTGATTCACGATATTTTCTCAAAATTTGCATTCCAAGTTCGATATGTGTACCTTCAATCTCATGGTCCACAGCTTTACCGATATCGTGTAATAATCCTGCACGTTTAGCGACTTTAACGTCTGCTCCAATTTCAGCAGCCATTAATCCTGCTAGGTGTGCTACCTCAATAGAATGTTTTAATACATTTTGGCCATAACTTGTTCTAAATCTCAAACGTCCCACTAATTTTATAATCTCAGGATGTAAATTATGGATGCCAATGTCGAAGGTTGCATTTTCACCTTCTGTTTTAATTAATTGATCAATTTCTTTTTTAGATTTTTCAACCATTTCTTCGATTCTTGCTGGATGAATTCTTCCATCAATAATCAACTTTTCAAGTGCTACTCTTGCGATCTCTCTTCTGATAGGATCAAAAGATGATAATATAACCGCTTCAGGTGTGTCATCGATGATTAAATCTACTCCAGTAAGAGTTTCTAATGCACGGATGTTTCTACCTTCTCTACCGATTATTCTACCCTTCATCTCATCATTAGGTAAATTGACAAGCGATACAGTGCTCTCTGCAACATAATCTGCTGCACACTTTTGAATTGCATAGGCTAAAATATCTTTAGCTTTTTTGTTTGCCTCTTCTTTTGCCTTTGATTCAATATCCTTAATGAGGATTACAGAATCATGTTTAATGTCTTTTTCAACATCTGCTAGAAGTTGAGCTTTGGCATCTTCAATCGTTAGTTCTGAAATTCTTTCTAATTCTTTGATTTGTCTTTCATAAAGTAATTCAGCCTCTTGCTCTCTATTTTCAATAGTTTTAAGCTTGAGCGCTAATTTTTCTTCTTTAGATTCAAGAGTATTTGCTTTTTTATCTAAAGACTCTTCTTTCTGAAGATTTCTTCTTTCGAGTTTTTGAATTTCTGCACGACGATCCTTCGTTTCCTTGTCTATCTCTTTTCTAATTTGGAGCGCTTCTTCTTTCGCTTCAAGGATTCTCTCCTTTTTCACGGATTCAGCTGATTTTGCAGCTTCAGCAATAATCTCTTTTGCTTTAAATTCAGCACTTAATATTGTTTTTTCAGCTGTATTTTTTCTGACTATATAACCGACTCCAAAACCACCTGCGCCCAGAACAGCTCCAATAATTACTACAAGAAATGCTGGCACGCTAATGTCGTTCACCCCCTTTACGTAAATTATAAGACCAGTAAACTGGTCCTTTTTCCAATAGGCCTATTTTAAGATACACCTATACACTAATTTTATATTTTTTTTAACAAACTGTCAAGATGGGGCCTTCTTCCAAAAGGCTGTAAATCGCTATTTTTTAGGTATTTAGGCGATTTTGCCTTCAAAACATGAAATTTTTACCAATAAAATCTTTTAATTTATGCATCTTTTATTCAATCTACAGTTCCACATGAAAAAAGATCAGAAATCCTATCGTAAGATTTCTGATCTATCTTTTATAATTAAAGCATTATTTTAATGCAAACTGAATCTCAATTATGCATTTTCGACTTCTGGTTGCTCAAGATTAAAATGAATTCTAACAGCTTTTTCAATCTCAGCACAGACAAGTGGATTTTGAATCAAATATTCCTTAACATTCTCTCTACCTTGTCCTATCTTATTGCCTTCATAGCTATACCAAGAACCCGATTTTTTAATAATGTCCACATTTGCCGCAACATCAAGAACACTACCTTCTCTAGAAATACCTTCACCATACATAATGTCAAATTCAGCTTGTTTAAATGGTGGGGCAACTTTATTCTTAACAACTTTTACTCTGGTTCTGCTGCCGATTACTTCGCTATCTTTTTTGATGGTATCAATTTTTCTAACATCCAATCGAACAGAAGCATAGAATTTAAGTGCATTACCACCAGTAGTGGTTTCAGGATTACCAAACATAACGCCGATTTTCATTCTTAACTGGTTGATAAAAATAACGGTACAGTTAGATTTATTAATAATACCTGTCAATTTTCTGAGGGCTTGAGACATTAATCTCGCTTGTAACCCCACATGGGAATCACCCATTTCACCAGTGATCTCTGCTTTAGGTACAAGGGCTGCCACGGAGTCAATAACGACAATATCAATCGCGCCACTTCTTACAAGTGCATCAACGATTTCAAGTGCTTGCTCTCCAGTATCTGGTTGAGAGACGATTAAGTCGTCTATATTAACACCAATCTTCTCAGCATAAGCAGGATCTAGTGCATGCTCTGCATCTATAAAAGCTGCAACGCCGCCGCGTTTTTGAGCTTCTGCAATCATATGAAGTGTTACTGTTGTTTTACCGGATGATTCAGGACCGTATATTTCAACGACTCTTCCTTTTGGAATACCGCCTATACCCAATGCAATATCCAGATCAATTGACCCAGTCGGTATACTTTCAATATTCATTTTTGCTGATTCATCCCCAAGTTTCATTATGGACCCTTTACCAAACTGTTTTTCGATTTGGCCGAGTACATTTTCTAATGCTTTCTGTCTTTCGCTCATCTAATTAAACACCCACCTTTATAAGAACGTTTGTTCTATTTAATTATAACATATAGTTTGGTTCTGTCTAGTCTTTTTATAAAACTTTTCCTAAGTCTATAATATCCATATTTTTACATTTTGTAAAGGTTAAATAACTTTTTACAATTTAGAAATTTCATCATAGAGCATTTTAAGTGCTTTATTGACCGTTCTATTTTGTACACTTAAACGATCACCTGTAAAATGGTTTTCAAAAGTCATTATTTTTTGACCGATTTTTAAGCCAATATAGACAAGGCCAACAGGTTTTTCAAGGGTACCACCAGTGGGCCCTGCAATGCCTGTAATAGAAACACCAATGTCAGAACCCGTCTTTTCGCATAGTCCCTTAACCATTTCGAAGCAAGTCTCATGACTTACTGCGCCATGGGTCAAAAGTGTTTGTTCGGACACATTGACTTCATCCATTTTCGCTTGATTTGAATAGGTAACTATACCGCGATCTACTACCTTGGATACCCCGCTGAATTTAACTATACTCTCAACCAATTTTCCCCCTGTGCAGGATTCCACAAAGGAAATCGAAAGATTTTTATCGAGTAACATCATGGCCACGACTTCATTGATGTCCTTGCCTTCATCAGAGATAATATAAGCACCTATGCGCTTATGGATTTCTTCGACCATTTGGTTAACACTTTCAGTACAGCTTTCAACTGAGTCTCCAAAAGAGGTCACTCTGACTAAAACTTTACCGTCGCCTGCATAAGTGGCAATTGTAGGGTCTGTCTGGTCATTGATTAAATCAATAAGTGCGTCCTCAGTGCTTGATTCCCCAAGATCATAAACACTCAAATATTTGGAAACCATTTTTTGCGGATTAAGTGCCATCAAATAAGATTGAATATAAGTATCGTAAATCCACTTCATTTCCTTTGGCGGTCCAGGTAAAACAACAATATGCTTGTTCAAGGCTTCTAGTTTAATAATACAAGCTGGGGCTGTTCCCATATCATTATCCAATATAATAGCATCTTCCGGGAAGAATGCCTGACGTTTATTGTTGTCAGTCATCTGTCGGTTAAATTGTCTGAAGCGTTTTTCGATGCGCGCCATACTATGTGGGTCAAAGATCATTTCTTTTCCCAAGGCACTCGCAATAATTTCTTTTGTAATATCATCTTGAGTTGGACCCAGCCCACCTGTTGTGAAAATCACATCACATTCGTGGATGAGCAACTTGAGCATGTTCTCTATTCTCATTGGGTTATCACCAACAGTCAGATGATAATATACACCAATTCCAAGTTCATTTAATTTTTGGCTTAAAAAAGTAGCATTCGTATTGACCGTCTGTCCCATTAAAAGCTCGGTTCCAATGGCTAAAATCCCTGCTTTAAGATAATTTGAAGATCCTGACATTTTTTGCCTCCTCAATCTTGAATCCATATTTAATCATTTCTTGTATAAAATAATTAGGTTGACATAATGATATTACGTCAACCTAATGTCTAATTCTTTAAAACTTGTTTATTTTTAACAATATAGTCATAACCTGAAATAATGGTTAGGATTGTGGCAATCCAAATCAAAACAGTATCAACCGGTAAAGAAATCAACGAGAATGGGAAATTATTCATCAATAATACAATAATCATGATCATTTGAGATATGGTCTTTGCTTTTCCCCACCAGCTTGCAGCGATTACAATACCCTCAGCTGCAGCTATGGCTCTGAAAATGCTTACGATAAATTCTCTAGAAATGATAATGATAACAACCCACGAACTCAATTTTCCAAGTTCGACAAAGCATATTAATGCCGATGTCACTAAAAGCTTATCAGCAAGGGGGTCCATAAACTTACCAAAGTTTGTGATAAGATTGAGCTTTCGCGCCAAATACCCGTCTAAAAAGTCTGTAAAAGATGCTACCATGAAAACAACCAATGCGATCACAGCCATGTTATTTAATAGAAAGTAGATAAAAGCCGGTATTAAGATCACTCTAAGCATTGTCAGCTTATTTGCTATGTTCATGATACACCTCTCCAATAATATCATATTCTAAAGCATCTAAAATTTTAACTTTTACGAATTGTCCGATTTCAATAGGTTCATTTGTATGAATATAGACAACCCCGTCGATTTCAGGAGAATCGTACTTTGTTCTACCCACATATGTCTTGTTTTCTTCTGCGATTTCCTCAACAAGGACTTCATAGATTTTACCAACCTTTGAATAACTTAAACTCTCAGAAATGTTCATTTGAAGTGCCATAAGGGCATCTCTTCTCTCAACCATAAGGTCTTCATCCACTTGATTTGGCAATTTAAAGGCTGGTGTATTTTCTTCATTTGAATAGGTAAAAGCACCTAAACGATCGAATTTCACAGTTCTCACAAGCTCTAATAACGCATCAAAATCACTTTCTGTTTCACCAGGGAAACCAACGATGCAAGTCGTTCTAATAACTGCATCAGGATCTCTGTCTCTGATTTTCTTTGTGATTTCCAAAATGTCCTTCTGGGTTGTTTTACGGTTCATGAGCTTCAAGATCTTATCACTTGCATGTTGAATTGGAATATCAAAATAGTTGACTACTTTGTCATTTGTAAAGAAACCATCTAATAATTTATCATCCAAAATATCAGGATAAGAGTACTGAACGCGAATCCACTTAAGGTCTTCAATAGCGTTTAGTTCCTTTAAAAGCTTTGGCAATGAAGGCTCATCGTAAAGGTCAATACCATATCTTGATGTGTCTTGTGCAATTAAGATAAGCTCTTTAACACCCATTGAAACAAGGTCTCTTGCCTCATCGACGATATCCTCAATTAAACGTGAACGATACTTGCCCCTTAATTTAGGAATGATACAATAAGTACATCTATTATCGCAACCTTCCGCAATTTTTAAATAGGCATAATGTCCAGGCGTTGTAAGGATTCTCGGCAAATTCTCTGGAATGAGCAAATCAACAGATTCCATATAGACTTTTTGTGTATTATTTTCTTCTAATTGTTTGATGACTTCATTTACCTTATAGAAATTGCTGGTACCGATAATGGCATCAATCTCAGGAATTTCCTCTAAAAGCTCATCTGGATATCTCTGCGACAAACAGCCAGTAACGATTAGTTTTTCAAGATGGCCCTCATTTTTAAGTCTGGCAAAATCTAAAATGACATTGACAGATTCTTCTTTTGCATCATGAATGAAGGAACAAGTATTGACAATTAAAATATCTGCATCTTCAGCTTGATCACATAATTTGTATTCTTCATCCAAAATACCGAGCATTTGCTCTGAATCCACTAGGTTTTTTGAACAGCCAAGTGTTTCAATATACAATTTTTTCATAATTTCCTCTTATTTCTTTCTTCTTAATATTAAACAATAACGATTTCATATTAAATCATTGCTATTCTATTTGGTTATATACTATTTTAAATCCCTTTGACGGCTTATGCTTCCGTCTCTTCAAGCTCGTCATCTTCATATGCTTCAAACGCGCTATCCTCATAGGTTTCATTCTCAGAATTGATAGCATCATCATTTTCCTCATTCGATTCATATGCATAATCATCAATCTCAGCTTCTTCATAACTCGACTCAGCAGAAGTTTCTAAAATGTCCATGCCATCATCATCCATGCTGTAAATTGAATCAAATTCTGAGACAGTCATCAATACCTCTCTAGGCTTACTTCCTCTTGACGGTCCAATAATGCCGCGTTCTTCCATGGCATCTACCATTCGTGCAGCTCTATTATAGCCCACTCTGAACCTTCTCTGCATCATAGAAGCAGATGCCTGACCTGACTCAAGTGCAAATCTAATGGCTTCTTCAAGGTACTCGTCAGCTTCATCAAAATCTTGGTCGACGCTTTGAACGTCATCCAATATCGATTCGTTATAGTTGACCTCTAAAGACTGATTTTTAATAAAGGATACCACTGCCTCAACTTCTTCATCAGACATAAATGCCCCTTGAGTTCGCTTAGGTTTAGCCGCACCCACCGGATAAAAGAGCATGTCCCCCTTACCCAGTAGCTTCTCTGCACCGCCCATATCAATAATGGTTCTTGAATCTATGGATGAAGAAACGGAGAAGGCTATTCTTGAAGGAATATTAGCCTTGATAAGGCCTGTAATGACGTCTACAGATGGTCTTTGCGTTGCCACGATCAAATGTATGCCTGCAGCCCTTGCCATTTGGGCAAGTCTACAGATGGCATCCTCAACTTGATTTGGCGCAACCATCATCAAATCGGCAAGCTCGTCGATGATGACCACAATTTGTGGTAACAACTCAAGCCCTTGCGGTTCCGCCTTTTTGTTATAGCCCTTCATATCTCTAACCGTCTGTTCAGCAAATAGTTTATAACGTCTTGTCATTTCATTTACTGCCCAGTTTAGGGCAATAGATGCCTTCTTTGCATCGGTCACAACCGGCAAAATCAAATGTGGTATGCCGTTATAAGTGCTCAATTCAACAACCTTTGGATCAATCATTAAGAATTTTACTTCATCTGGTCTGGCATTGAAAAGTATACTTGAAATAATCGTATTGACACAAACCGATTTACCTGAGCCAGTAGCACCAGCGATTAGTAAATGTGGCATGCTGGCAAGGTCGCCAACAATTGCATTTCCGGATATGTCTTTACCTAATCCAATCGTGATTTTGGAAGACTGCTTTTTAAACTCTGGAGAATTGAGAACTTCTTTGATGGTTACCATTGAAGTTACTTTATTGGGTACTTCGATCCCAATGGCGGCCTTACCTGGAATAGGCGCTATTCTCACATGACTTGTGGCCAAGTTTAGAGCAATATCTTCACTTAAGCCCACAATTTTACTTACTTTGATACCTGGACTCAATTGTACCTCGAACATGGTAATCGATGGTCCTCTTTTCACTGAAACGACCTTGGCGTCAACATTGAAATTATTGAGTGTCTCTTCAAGAAGTTTCGCCATTTCTATATACTCATCTTGATTGTCCAAATGCTTTGTGCTTTTATTTTCCTTGAGTAAAGTGATTGGCGGCAGGACATAATTTTCCAATGACTTACTTACATTTTCTCTAATTTCATCATTAACACTTTGTCTAATTTCTGGTTCAATATCTTTTTCTTTTATTTTAACGACCTTTTTCTCACCGTTTTCACCAGGCATACTAATCTCTGCCCCGCTTTGAATGTCGTCAGTTTGTGACACATTCGCCGATTCACTTTTAAGTGGCGAAGCTTTAACTTCAGGCTTAATGGTCGCCTTGATATCTGGTTTCATCTCAGGCTTAGTATCCGGAGGTGTCACAACTGGTGTCACATTCGGTGCTACCACAGATGGTGGTACGGATGGGGTCACAGGTGGTTTCAAACCAAGGTCTTCAGATGGCCTATCAGTTTGCCCATTTTCAGCTGGTTTTACTTCATCCTTTTCATAAGCATCATAGTCAAATGTTTTTATGTCTTTTTTGCGTGATGCTTTTTTAAAGGCATCCAGTGTATTTAAGAAATGGGCCGAATCTGATTCATGAGCCTTTTGTGGTTCAGATTTTCTAGGATCCGTCTTTTTAGGCGTTTCCATAACTTCAGGCTTAGAAATTGTCTCAGCCGCTCTAGCTTCCATAAGTCTCGCAATTTCTTCTTGTTTGACTTTACGTTTTTCAGCTTGCTTCTTACGTTTTTCATCCCATAGATCATGTAATGAAATTCGAGTCCATACGATAAAGCCGGAAACAAAACAAACAATAATTAATATAAAGGCGCCAATATTACCCACTAGCTTAAGAATGCCTAAAGTCACTAATTCACCAAATACGCCACCACCCTTTAATAAGACACTCCTATCAAAGGTCAACTTATACTGATTCACTGTGGCAAAATTGGATTCCACCTTAAACAAATCCCTTTCAACGCCAGGGAAGACCATCATCGTCGTCAATAGCAAAGCGCC
>NZ_JBVBZF010000140.1:0-9153 GCF_057447755.1 Fusibacter sp.
ACACTCTTAACAAGAGATGGTTCCTTTACCATAAATGGTATTGGCGAACTTGTGTCATTTGACGGAAGTCGTGTTCAAGGTTTAAATGGCCCAATAACCATTACCAGTGAAAATTTTGCAGTCAATGAATTCGGTGAAATTATTCAAGATGGTGAAATTACAGATAAAATCGTCATAACGGACTATTCAAATGTAGCAGATCTTGAAAAAGTAGGGGGTTCTTATTTTAGAGAAAAACCTGAAAATGAAATGACTGGTGAACGTAAAGAGTTCGCTGGAGAAGTAGTTCAGGGTTTTCTTGAACAATCAAACACAGATTCAATTTCTGAAATGATCCGATTGATTGAAATGAATCGTAATTATGAATCTAGTCAAAAAGTGGTGACAACGATAGATGATATGATTGGCAGGGCGGTCAATGATATCGCAGGAACGAGATAGAGGAGGGTGTTTTAAATGAAAGCTATGTGGTCTGCAGCATCAGGAATGAAAAACCTACAACTTAAAATAGATACAATCTCTAACAACTTAGCCAATGTCAACACAGTTGGTTTTAAGGGTCAGAGAATTGAGTTTAAAGATATCATGTATGAAAGAATGACTCAAACAGATCGTTTAGATGGTGAAGGGCGTCCTGTTCCAATAGAGATTGGTCATGGGGTTATGACTTCAGCTACCTTAAGAAACTTTGGTACTGGTAACTTACAACAAACTGAAGGCGATCTTGACTTTGCAATTAACGGGGACCACTTTTTTAAGGTGATTGATCAAAATGGCAATGAAAGGTTTACCAAGGATGGGACCTTTAAAATAGCGACTACAACTGACGGCGCTAAACTCGTGACTTCAGAGGGCTATTTTGTTCAGGGGACAGATGGTGACATTGTACTTGGGGAGAATATATCTGAGATTGCAGTGGATGGACAAGGAAATATTCAGGTTAAACGTAATGGTGAAGAGGATTATGAAGATCTTGGCACTTTTACATTGGCTAAATTTGTGAACGCACCTGGTCTTGAGAGTGTCGGTAAAAACCTTTATAAAGAGACCAGTGCATCTGGCGCTCCGATTGAAGGCTTAGAGGATGGCGATAAAACAGAAGTATGGCAAGGGTTTATTGAGAACAGTAATGTTCAAGTTGTTGATGAAATGATTAACTTGATCACTGCTGAAAGAGCATATGAAATGAATTCAAAATCAATTCAAACAGCAGATAGAATGCTTGAAATTGCAAATGCTTTAAAACGATAAGTTTTAAACTTTAGAGAAAGGACAAGCACATGAAAGTTGATAATATAGGACTTGGTAATACCTATCAGACGCAAACTCAAACTCAAAGTGAGACCGTGAACACTGATGATTTTAAGAAAAAACTAGAGGCTGCTGCCAAGTCTAAAGATGAATCAGAAATTAAAGAAGTATGTAAACAGTTTGAGTCAATATTTGTTAACATGCTCTTTAAAGAAATGAGAAAGACTGTACAAGAAGGTGGTCTTACTGAAAAGAGTAACGCAAGAGAGACTTTTGAAGGCATGCTTGATGAAGAAATGTCAAAGAAAATTACCGAAGCAGGCGGTATTGGCTTGGCAGATATGATGGTGAAGAATTTCATGAATAGGTATGATCAAGCAGAAGCTCCAGCAGAAACTGACGAAGATGACAAGATAAGCCTTGATCTTAAAGGATAGAGTATTAATATTTAAGAGGTTGATTGTAATTTATAGAACTTTAAAGGGTCTATAAGTTAGGATTAAGCTCTTATTTTAGTGGTATAAATAGGAGAGAATGATATTAAATAGAGGTGAGTTTAATGACAGGAATAGTACTTGAAGGTGGCGGCGCAAAAGGCGCATTTCATGTCGGTGCAATTAAAGCATTAAAGGAGTTAGGGATTGAATACGATGCTGTTGTAGGTGCATCTATAGGGTCGGTCAATGGCGCTTTGATTGCCATGGACGAGATTAAAAAGTTAGAGACATTATGGCTAGATACTTCTTTGGAAGACGTTATAAAAGGCGATGAGAAGCTCCTTGAAAAAGTCATGAAGTTTGAGTTTGGTTCAGATTTCGATGTCAATCAAGTAGGCAAATTTTTGATGGACACCCTAAAGCAGGGTGGGCTTGATGTGACGCCCTTTAAGAAGAAATTGAAAGAGATTGTAGATGAAAAGAAACTAAGAGCATCAGAAATTGAGTACGGCCTTGTGACTTTATCGTTAACAGATATGAAACCCATAGAGATTTTTATAGAAGATATTCCAGAAGGAAAGTTGCATGACTACATTATGGCATCGGCGAACTTTCCGGCTTTTAAGATCGAAAAAATTGACGACAAGTTGTTAGTAGATGGGGGTATTTTTGATAATCTCCCCATCAATATGTTGATCGAAAGAGGATATGAAGATATTATTGCAATTAGAGTTATGGGACTTGGTCGTCAAAGAAAGATTAAGAATAAAAAGAATGTAAACATAACAACCATTAAACCATCTGAGGATTTGGGAAAAACACTGGAAATAAGTGTTGAAAAGGCTGCATATAATATTAAGATGGGCTATTATGACACTTACCGGGTTTTTAAGAATTTAAAAGGTAAAATGTATTATATCAAAGGCGAAATCGATGAAGATTTGGTGTTTAATGAGTTGATCTCCCTTTCGGATAGAACCTTGATTGAAGTGGGAAAACTACTAGGAATAACCAAACCCCCTAAGCGTCTACTTTTTGAAGATGTTATTCCATTAATCAAGGAACTACTAGGTGTTGAAGACACGGCAACCTATGGCGAAATCGCCTTGTCGCTTTATGAATTTTTGGCGAAAGAACTAGGAATTGACCGTTTCAGAATATTGTCCTTTGAACAACTTGTGGGCCTTGTCCATAGACGATACAGGGAGGATAAAATTGATTTATCATCAGGCCGTGGCGATTTGACTCAAAAGTTAATTGGCATACTGTCGGTTAAAACAAATGTACTCTTCCCTCAAAAGTTAAAAGATGAAACCCTTAAACACTTGTTTTTTATGCTCTTTGAAACTGGATTTTTAGTGGACGGTGAAATCGCATTATAGAAACATGAAGCACTACCTTGATTTATAAAATGAGTTATAATAAGATATAACGAAGAAGATCTAATACGTTAGGAGAGATGGAGATGACCGTTAAAGAAAGATACGAACAGTGGCTTTATAATACCTATTTTGATGCTGATTTTAGAAATGAGTTAAAGGCGATTGAAAATCGTCCTGAAGAAATTGATGACCGATTTTACAGAGATTTAGAGTTTGGTACAGCTGGCATGAGAGGTATTATAGGTGCTGGCACAAATAGAATAAATGAATATGTGATTCGAAAAGCGACTCAAGGATTTGCAAACTTCTTGCTCGAGAGAGATGAAAAGCACCTCAAGGGACAATTTGAGCGCTCAGTGGTGATTGCCTATGACTCGAGAAGAAAGTCGTATGAATTTGCCCTTGAATCGGCAATGGTCATGGCAGGTAACGGCATTAAGGCTTATTTATTCGACGAGGTTAGAACAACACCTGAGCTTTCATTCGCTGTGAGAGAGCTCAAATGTATTGGGGGTATCATGGTGACCGCAAGCCACAACCCTCCAGAATACAATGGCTATAAGGTTTATGATGAAACTGGTTGTCAGTTGGTGCCGCACTTAGCAGAAGCACTGATTGACCATGTTAATCAGGTAATTGATTTTGAGCAGGTGAAAATATTGGACAAGAAAAGCGCGCTTGCCAACAATCTGTTTAAAATTATAAATGAAGATGTGGACTTGCCATATATAGAAATGGTTAAAAAGGTTTCGCTTAGACCAGAACTTCTTAAGAATTCAACACTCAAAGCAGTGTATACGCCACTTCATGGAACTGGTGGTGCTACTATTAAGCGCGTATTGAAAGAAATGGCCTTTTCCAATTTAATCGAAGTGACAAGTCAGATGATGCCGGATGGTGAATTCCCTACTTGCCAAAAGCCAAATCCTGAGGAATATGAGGCTTTTGAAGTTGCGATTGAGTATGCTGAAAAGCATAATGCAGATCTTGTCATTGCAACGGATCCAGATTGTGATCGTATAGGACTCTTGATTAAAGACCAGAATGTTTATAGAGTTTTAAATGGCAACCAAATCGGTGCCCTTTTCATGGAATACATCTTGGCTTCTAGATCCGACCTAACTGAAAATCATTTTGTGGTCAATACCATTGTTTCATCAGATTTAGCCAAGAGACAAGCCAAACATTATGGTGTTAAATTGATTCAGACCCTAACAGGCTTTAAGTTTATCGGTGAGCAAATTGAAAGAGATGAGCCTCATTTTGTCATGGGTTATGAAGAAAGCTATGGTTACTTGTTTGATCCCCATGTAAGAGATAAAGATGCCGTTATGGGAACCCTTATCGCCATCGAAATGGCAGAGTATTTCAAACAAAATGGTATGTCTTTACTAGAAAAGCTAGAAGAAATATACGAGACCCATGGCTATTTTATAGAAGAGACGATTTCAAAGAAATTTGAAGGTAAGGAAGGACACTCTGTTATGATGTCAATCATGGCAAAATTCAGAGAAAATGCTAAAAGTCTAATTGAATTTAAAAGTAGCATTGATTTTCAAAATGATGATACAGGCCTGCCAAAATCAGATGTTTTAAAATATTATTTGGATGACCATTCTTGGTTTGTTTTAAGACCATCAGGCACTGAACCTAAATTAAAAGTCTACTTCTCAATTCAAGCTGAGACTCAAGAAAAGGCCAAACAAAAGCTTGAGTATTACAAGGCGCTTATTATTGAAAAGGTATTGGATTAATGAATAAATCAAATTTAACATTTTTAAATGCTAAGGCCACCAACACCAGGTTAATGGGTGTTGTTGGTCTTGTGTGTGAATGGAGAGACCTTGAAAATAAACTGATCACACAGGTATTTCACCTTGACTATGAGTCATATGGTATTGACGGCTTTTATCATTTTTTAGAGGGTGATCAAAAGGAAATTCAAAATACTATCTTGGGCGTCACTGGTGGTTTAGGGGGCAGTTTTGTTGATGTTTCCTATGATGAGTTTGTATTTTTGATAAAGTCCGCATTTATCGTGGATCCAAATTCAGTGGAAATTCTTGTGGATTTTGAATATTTTTACGATGATTTTGAATCCCTATATGCTGGTATTACTTTAGACCAAGAACTCGATTTATATGGGAAGCTCTGTCCTCAAATAGAAACGGATATTGAGCTCTTAAACTATTTTGTCATGAGAAATGTAGGTTGTGATTATCCCGCGACCATGTTACTGTGGCAAAATGGAAACGTCGATGAAACCTTTGAACTTGTCGATGAACCCTATAGTCTTTTGAAAAATACCACGACCTTATTTAAGGAGAAGGCTTCCAGTAGACTTTATAAATGTGAAGCACTTATTGACTTTGAGGCACATTACAAAATAGTTGTGATTGAAATAGAAGTATCAAAAGCTGAGATGAAAGTCATACGCGCAGAGGTTAAGGAAAGTCTTGAGATTTCAAGTATAGAAGCCTCTTTCAATTTGAATAAGCCCGAATATATGATGATTTTAACCATAGAAGATGCTTTTTTTGAAAGAAGATTTCATGATCAAAATCCTGAAATGATGCGATACGATTATTATAATGGTAGACTATATAGTGAGTTTAATCCCCATAATGATCATGTGAAGGAAAATCCCTATTATTTAAACGGTGATCTTTTTGCACTCTACTTTTTTACAACAGATGGACAACTGATCGTGGGTTCTTTGAATAAGGCATCCCTACAAGCAGTGGACCAAGCTTTTACAGAAAATCAAGTCTATGAGGATAGCATGCAGTTCATATGCGAGGTAAAGACAGACCATCCTGTTCTTTATTCGTTTATGAACAGTGCCTATGACAATATATTCGATTTTCTAGAAAACTGGAGGGGATAGAATGGCAGTGATGTCACAAGTTATGGTATTGTTTTTATTAATAATTACAGGTGTCATCGCAAAAAAGCTGGGTGTTGTCACAGATAAGATCAATCGTGAAATTGGCAGACTGATCATGAATATCACATTACCAGCATTTATAATTGTTTCTATGAATTATGAGTTTTCATATGAAGCATTGCTTGAAAGCATGAATTTACTTGTTATCTCATTTTGTGTTTATGCTTTTGCAATTTTTGTGAGCAAGTTAATGGTCAAAATATTGAAGCTCAAACCACCAAAAGTAGATATATATGAGTATGTCATCACTTTTTCAAATGTGGGTTATATGGGATATCCAGTTGTTGCAATCGTCTTTGGAAAAATTGGCGTTTTTTATGCGGCAATCTACAATTTATCCTTTAATTTATTGATTTGGACTTATGGGATTCATCTGATGAGACGGTCTAAAAAAGATGTGGTTATGAATGTAAAAGATAGACTTAAGAATATTTTTAATCCTGGTCTTGTGGCTGTTTTTATAGGCTTTTTTATGTTTTTAACGTCATTTGAATTACCAGAGACCCTCTTTAAAACTCTAGATATGATTGGCGGTACAACCACACCATTATCAATGATGTTCATTGGTTTCTTACTTGCAGAGTTGGAATTCAAAGACTTATTCAATGAAATTAAAGACTATGTGGTCATTTTGGTTAGGTTGCTCCTTCTGCCAACACTTGTTGGTGGTTTTTTGTGGAAGATTGGCATGACAGGATATGTACTGGGCATCCCAGTTTTGATAACAGCTATGCCGGCCGCTGCCAATACGGCTGTTTTTGCGGAACTCTATGACAATGATTCTGTTTTGGCATCAAAGTTGATTTTTATCAGCACATTATTATCAGTCGTAACGATTCCTCTTTTTATGATCATACTGCAAGCATAGAATGAGAAAATATAAAGAGCCTTATAGCATGACGCCTTCGGATGGGTTTAAACATTCTAGAAGTCATATTATAAGGCTCTTTTTAATTATTGTGGTCTAGGTTATAAACTTGTGTGGTCTTTTGAGTTTCAAAATCAGTGTAACGTTTAAACTCGGCCATCAGAAGCTCAATCTCTTTAGAAATACGCGAGCATGTGAGTGCATCGCCTTTTTTTTCGAGTATCTTAAGTTGTAATTTCCTAGATTCAATTTCTTGATATAGCCGTTCTCTGTAGTTCATTTGTGCCTCCTGATGTGATTCTCTATGTCATTTATCGGTATATAATCTAATTTTCTTAGATAAAATGCATAAAAATAGTGCTTATGTCCCGAAAAATATCGGCAATTAGTCGTGGACTCATGTATTTTATCAAAATTATATGATTTTGAAAAGTCCTTTCGGGTATGTATTTCATGAAAATTAAATTATTTTAATAAAATAAGTGTTGCGTCAAGTTTAAGGTTGTGCTATTATTGTCTAGTAAATTTAATAGTAATCCTTATCAAGAGCGATGGAGGGAATAGGCCCTATGAAGTCCAGCAACCGGTTTTACACGGTGCTAAATCCTACAGATATGATGGGTATCTGGAAGATGAGGTTGTGAGAATACTCGCCTCTTCTTGTGAAGAGGTTTTTTTACGCCTATAATTCATCAAATGAGATATAAAAGGATTATCAAAACTATATTTTTTATGGAGGTGTCGTAGAATGGCAAGAAGATTATTTACTTCTGAATCTGTAACTGAGGGTCATCCAGATAAGATCTGTGACCAAATTTCTGACTCAATTTTGGATGCAATTTTTGAGCAAGATCCTAACGCAAGGGTTGCTTGTGAAACATCTGTGACAACAGGTCTGGTTTTGATTGCTGGAGAAATCACAACTGAGTGTTATGTAGACATTCAAAGTGTTGTAAGAGAAACAATTAAGGGTATCGGCTATACAAGAGCTAAATTTGGTTTCGACGGCGAAACTTGTGGCGTTCTAGTAGCAATCGATAAACAATCAGATGATATCGCTATGGGTGTTGATAAAGCGCTCGAAAGTAAAGAAGGCAATATGGAAGATGAAGTAGGTGCAGGGGACCAAGGGATCATGTTTGGTTTTGCATGTAACGAAACACCTGAATTAATGCCACTTCCAATCTCGCTTGCACATAGACTTGCAAAGAGATTAACGGATGTTAGAAAAGATGGTACTTTAGAATATTTAAGACCAGATGGCAAGACTCAAGTTACAATTGAGTATGATGAAAATGATAAGCCTGTAAGAGTTCATACGGTTTTAATTTCAACTCAACATGGTCCTGAAGTGACAAGAGAAGAAATCGAAGCAGACTTGATCAAACATGTTATCAATCCAGTTGTTCCTGCTGAACTTTTAGTAGACACTAGAATTTTAGTGAACCCAACTGGTAGATTCGTAATCGGTGGTCCTCAAGGGGATGCTGGTTTAACAGGTAGAAAAATCATCGTAGACACATACGGTGGCTACTCTAGACATGGTGGTGGTGCATTCTCTGGAAAAGACCCTACAAAAGTAGATAGATCTGCTGCTTATGCTGCTAGATATGTTGCTAAAAACCTTGTAGCTGCAGGTGTTGCTGATAAATGTGAGCTTGAGCTTGCATATGCTATCGGTGTTGCACATCCTGTTTCAATTATGGTAGAGACATTTGGTACTGGTAAAATTTCTGATGAAGCGATTACTGAACTTGTTAAAAAGCATTTTGACTTAAGACCAGGCGCAATTATCAGAGAATTAGACTTAAGAAGACCAATTTACAAGCAAACAGCTGCATACGGTCACTTTGGTAGAACTGATATTGATTTACCATGGGAAAAAACAGATCGTGCTGATGCGATTAGAAAAGATGCCTTTGGTGCATAATTTATAACAAAATGATGGTGGAGCCCCCCACCCAATATATATGCCTTCTGAACAAGCGTCCTCGGCTTTGCCTGCGGATTGTTCATCCGGCACATACATTGGGTGGGGGGCTTTGTGCATTGTGCTGGGGGAAATTATGATCGTATATTTTAGAAGATAATTGAAAAAAATATGGTTTTGAACAAGCGTCCTCGGCTTTGCCTGCGGATTGTTCATCAGCCCATATAACAGGTGGGGGGCTTTTTACGTTATGCTGGGGAAAATTATGATAGGATTATAAAAGATAAGTGAAATTGGTGTAATTCCGAGCAAGCGTCCTCGGCTTTGCCTGCGGATTG
>NZ_JBVBZF010000141.1:0-8969 GCF_057447755.1 Fusibacter sp.
CAAGGACTTGAAGTGATTAAGCAGTTAACCATAATCAATGGTCAATCTACAAAAGCCAATCAAGAAGTCCACAATAATATCATGAAAGCCACTGAAGATTCTAAAAAAATTGAACAAGCAAGTGCACTGATTATGTCTATAGCAAATAAAACCAACCTCTTAGCACTTAATGCAGCCATTGAGGCTGCAAGAGCAGGTGAACATGGAAGAGGGTTTGCGGTGGTGGCAAATGAAATCAGGCTCTTAGCCGAACAATCCAAGCAATCAACCACTCAAATAAACGAAATTATTGACCAACTCTATATTGATAATCAAACGATTGTGAAAACTGTTGAACATTTAATTTCAATCTCAGAATCACAGATGACCAGTGTTGACATCACAAAAGAAAAATACAATGAGATTGCCAGATCCATTAAGCGTGTAGAACAAAAATTAGATTCACTAAAGAATTCCAGAGTATATATAGAACAAACCCGACTTGAAGTAGAAGATATGATACAATCCCTCTCAGCAGTGAGTGAAGAGAACTCTGCAAGCACGGAAGAGGTTGTTGCTTCTGTTGAAGTTCAAAGTCAGGTGATCAATGACATCTTCAAAGAGAGTGAAAACTTAAACAAGCTCGCGGCGCAGATGGACGAGACCATCCAAATATTTAAAATATAAAATATAAAATGGGCATTTTAAGGAGAAGTTATATGAGAGTCATGTTAGATAATGAAATGAAATCCATCCATGTGGACATCATCAGAATGGGCACGCTGATTGAAAAAACAATTGAAGAGACGATTAACGCGCTGGTTGAACACGACGTGAAGCTTGCACAGCGCATCATCGAGGGCGATGATCGATTTGATCAAATGGAACTCGAAATCGAAAACAAATGCATCAATGTCATCGCAAGGCAACAACCTGTAGCAACGGATTTGAGAAAGCTTTTGTCTATTTTGAAAATTGTAACGGACTTAGAACGTATTGCAGACCACTGCCAAGATATCTCAAAATTGACAATAGACCTTGCAGGCAAGACTTATGTTAAACCCCTTATCGACTTGCCGAACATGGCCAAACAAGTAAAAAATATGGTTAAAATGACAATCGACTGTTACATCGATGAAGATGTGGAAATGGGAAAACGCATTTGTGCAGATGATGATATCGTGGATGACTACTATGATATGATTTTTGCAGACCTAGAGACCCTTATGAAGGAAAAACCAGATGATGTTAGACAGTGTATGGATTTTATGATGATTGCCAAATATTTTGAAAGAATGGCTGATCATGCAACCAATATTGCAGAATGGGTAATTTATGGCGTTGAGGGCACTCATTTTGACGGAAACGACTAAGCACTACACAATTTATAAAGACGATACCATGTGAAAGGTTCATATTGGGTATCGTCTTTTTTGACGCTTTAATATGTAAACATATGGTATAATTACTTTATAAATATCAAAAATAATATTTCACTATAGAAGGTGATGGATTTGACAAAATCAAATATCTCTTTAACGAAGTATCTGTTGCTAACAATTGTCTTCGTAACCATTTCGCTTGGTTCCGTTTTAGGTATCAGCAAGATGTTAAAACATCAAATTGACCTCTCAAGTGTTCCGCTTCATTGGTATATTATATTGGGTTCAATGACTCTGATCTACATCTTACTGGATGGTTACAGATTTTACATCATTTTAAAAACATTAAAGATTAATTTGCCTTATCACTATGTTGTGAAGCAGGCAATTATAGGCACTTTTGTGAGTAATGTCACCCCTTTTTTAGCAGGGGGTAGCATCGCACAAATCTATTTTTTAAAAGAACACGATGTTGCCATATCAGAAGCTGCGGCGGCAACTTCATTGAGGGCTATATTGGCTTCCACTTTTTTCTTTGTCTCTTTACCGCTTGTGGTCTATTTCAACCCAGAGCTTTTGAGTACATTAAACGTTGAGTCAGTAAGATGGTTGCCCTTGGTATCTCTATTTTATGTCCTATGGACGGCCTTCATCGTTTTGGTTGGAAAATACAGAAAGAGAAGCATGCATTATTTTGGGAAGCTCATCTTCAGGTTGCCAATTAAACAAACGCAAAAATTAAAATTTTTTAATGGTCTTGATGATTTTTTAAAGCAATTGGACCTATTCTTGAGAGGCGATATCAAGCATCTAATCATGAGTTTTTTAGTGACAATCGTTCATTTTATGTTTGTCTTCTCCTTCTCTGTTATGATTCTTAAGCTTTATGGCTATAAGGTGTCACCTCTGATTGTGATATCAGGCCAAATGCTTTCTAATTTCGTCATGTATTTTGGCTTTACACCTGGCGCATCAGGCTTTGCAGAGGGCGGTTTTGCCTATTTCTTTTCGCAAATCGTCAAGGAGTCTGACCTAGTGAACATCGTCTTTCTTTGGCGCGGCTTTACGGTTTACTTTGCCACCCTTATTGGGCTCTTCTTTTTCGTGAGGGAAACCATGAATATTCGAAAAAAACACCATCAAAGGGATCAAGTATAGAAGAAAAAACAGCATTTGAAAGGACTGAACATGAAAACCATTTATTTAGACAACGGTGCAACATCCTATCCAAAACCTGAGACTGTTAAAATTGCCACCCTTAAGTATTTTGATGAAATGATGGGAAATGCCGGAAGAAGTACTTCCTCAACAAGAAGTGTTGATCGTCTGATTTATGACTTAAGAGAGCATATTGCTAAAATGTTTCATTTTAATCATTCTGATCATGTGATTTTCACGAAAAATATCACAGAGTCTATTAACACAGTCCTCTTTGGCTATTTAAAAGAGGGAGACCATGTTTTGATTTCAAACTTTGAGCATAACGCAGTGGTGAGGCCTGTCGTAGCCCTTGCTGATGAGGGGAGGATTGAGTACGATTTCATTCCATTTAGCGATACTGGTAAGTTGGATGTTGATGCCACAAAAGGACTTTTACGCCCCAATACCCGGTTAATCATAAGTCTTCACGCATCAAACATAACAGGTCAAATCCTTGAAGTGACAAGGCTTGGGCAATTGGCAAGGGAAAACAATGTCAAATTTATGTTGGATGTCGCCCAGACGGCTGGCTTTATGGACATTAATATGGCAGAAATGAAAGTGGATTGTCTTGCCTTTACAGGTCACAAGTCCTTGCTTGGACCGACGGGTACCGGTGGATTTTTAATTGATCCGGATATGGCCAGGGAAACCAAGGCGTTTATATATGGTGGAACTGGAAGTCTATCTGAATCCTTTGACCAGCCCAAGCTAATGCCGGATCATTTTGAATCGGGCACGCTTAATTTGATGGGATTATTGGGCCTGGCAGCCAGTCTTGAATGGATTGCTGAAAGAGGTTATGAAGCCATCCAATTACATGAGAGGTCTTTAATAAAGCATCTGGAAATAGGGCTTTCAAAGTTTGAGGGTATCATATGTCACAATCTTGTGAGCTTTGATAATCGAACAGGCGTCTTAGCGCTTTCATTCAAAGACAGGGATCCTTCGTGGATTGCACATGCACTCAACAGAGACTATGGCATCATAACGCGTGTGGGACTTCAATGTGCCCCAATTGCCCACAAGACCCTAGGGACCTTTCCAAGTGGCGTCCTTAGAATAAGCGTTTCACCCTTTAATACGATTGAAGAAATTGACCACTTGATTTTAGCACTGAAGGCGTTGGTAAAATAGAATTTCAGGAGGGTAAATATGAACCATTTATCTAATGACATTTCAATAGATCTAAAAGAAGCCTATGATATCATCAACAAAACAAACTTAGTCATCTTTAAATGGACACTTTCAGAGGATATCCCAACTGACTTTGTGTCGGAGAATATTGGCATTTTCGGCTATAAACCTGAAGATTTTTACACAGGTGACCTAAAAGACTATTGGGAATTTGTCTTTGAGCCCGATCGAGAAAAAACAAAAGCGCTCTTATATGAGGCACGCAAAAAAAACATGACTTATTTTAAAAACCAGTACCGAGTAGTGTGTAAAAATGGAGAGGTAAGGTGGGTGGAGGAATGGGTAATCCACGACCGTGATGAAAGTGGCAGGCTCATCAATGAAAAAGGCATCATAAGAGATATAAATGAGTCAGTGAGAATTTCTGAAAAGCTAAAGGATAGCGAAGCCAAGTATAAAGAACTCTTTGACAATGCCTCAGCCATCATCTTTACCTTTAACCAAAAAGGTGAAATTACAAATTTCAACAAGACGTTTGTGGAGACTTTAAAAATAAAGAAAGTCAATGAAACCTATATCATTGAGGATTTTTTGGACGCTTCTTATGGGGAAAATACCTTGTTTAATCAATGTATAGAAAGGCCAAGAAAGCGTTTTGAACTCGAAATTATTGACCTTGAAGGCGCAAAAAAATTTATCGAGTTCAATTATAGACTTGTTTATCAGGATGAGATGCCCTATGAAATACATGCAGTTGGTCAAGATATTACAGAGCGGAAGCTTGCCACTGAAAAAATCAAATTCTTAACATCTCACGATGCCCTTACTGGACTCTATAACCGGTCTTATTTTGACCAGAGACTGATTGAATACAGTGAGAATGAAGATAAGAATGTTTCGATTATTATAGGAGATGTCAACGGCCTGAAAATGGTGAACGATGCTTTTGGACACAAATTAGGCGATGCCTTGCTCATAAAAGTTGCAGATATTCTCAAGGGTGTTTTTTATGATCAAACAGATGTGATTGCAAGGCTAAGTGGTGATGAGTTTGCCATTATCACAGAGCGAAAGAACATTGGAACCTTAATTGACAGGATCCATGCTAAATGCAGTACAGTTACGGATTTTCCCTTTAAAATCGACATCTCATTAGGTTATTCGAGTCGAAAAAAATCCAATATTGGCATTGATGGTATCTTTAGAGAAGCAGATCATCAAATGTACAAGAACAAGCTAAGGACCTCTAAGCATATTAAGTCCATGCTGATTCAAACCCTTCAGCAAAAATTATCAGAAGAATCGCTTGAGACAGTCGAGCATGCTGAGCGCATTAAAATTTTAAGCGAAAGGGTTGGCGCGTACTTGAATTTGAGTGATTCTGCCATGGAGGAACTGGATTTAACAGCCATTATGCACGATATCGGCATGATATCCATACCAAAGGAGATTTTAAACAAAAAGGGCAAGTTAAGTCAGAAGGAAATGAAGGAAATTATGAAGCACGCAGAGATTGGCTACCATCTACTCGTGGCTTCGCCAAACTTGGCTGGTATTGGAGACTATGTACTTGCACATCACGAAAACTATGATGGTACTGGCTATCCTCAAGGCCTTAGCGGTGGCGATATTCCACTCATATCAAGAATTATTACTGTCGTAGATGCCTATGAGGCCATGACACATGAAAGAAGTTATAGGGAAGCGAAAACACATGATCAGGCCATAGATGAAATTCTGAGCTTGTCTGGGATAAAGTATGATCCCAGTATCGTTCATGCTTTTCTAAAGTCTATGGAGGATTGGAAGGGTTTTAACCTATAAAACATTTTTCTGAGGAATATGGCTGTAATTTTTTCGATTTTTAAGTATAATAGACCTATGATTATTTTTGGGAGGCAATTTATGAAAGATGAGACAATTATGGCATCAAATTTTATTCATAACATAATTGATGCTGATTTAGAAAGTGGAAAAGTTAAGAAAATTCATACGCGTTTTCCGCCAGAACCCAATGGTTACTTACATGTGGGCCATGCGAAAGCAATTTTAATAAACTATTTAACCGCTAAAAAATACGGTGGTGAATTCAATCTTAGATTTGACGACACCAATCCGGTGAAAGAAGATGTAGAATATGTCAATTCAATAATGGAAGATATCAAGTGGCTGGGATGTGAATGGGACCATTTGTACTATGCTTCTGATTATTTCGGGAAGATGTATGACTACGCAATGGAACTCGTTAAGAAGGGTCTTGCATTTGTAGACGACCAAACAGCAGAGGAAATTAGAGATACTAGAGGTACTTTAACGGAGCCTGGGAAAGAAAGCCCATTTAGAAATAGGACCATTGAAGAAAACGTCACGCTATTTGAAAAAATGAGAAATGGAGACTTTCCAGACGGCGCACGCGTTTTAAGAGCTAAAATTGACATGTCGAGCCCTAACATTAACATGAGAGATCCTGTAATTTATAGAATCGCAAGAGCAACCCACCACAACACTGGTGATGAATGGTGTATATACCCGATGTATGATTTTGCGCATCCGATTGAAGATGCGATTGAAGGCATTTCACATTCACTGTGCTCGCTTGAGTTTGAAAACCATAGACCACTCTATGATTGGGTGCTCATGAATCTTGATGATTATAAAGTGACAAGACCACAACAGATTGAATTCGCTAAGCTCTATATCAAAGACTCTGTTTTGGGTAAGCGTTATCTTAAAAAACTCGTTGATGAAGGCAAGGTTGAAGGCTGGGATGACCCAAGACTTGAAACCATCTCAGGGATGAGAAGAAGGGGGCTTACACCAGAGGCTATTAGAGATTTTGCAGAGCGTATTGGCGTTGCCAAGAGCAATAGTATCGTGGATAGGGGATTGCTTGAGCACTGCATTCGAGAGGATTTAAAAGTAAGAGCCAAGCGTAAGATGGCAGTTTTGGACCCCTTAAAGGTTACAATCACAAACTATCCTGAAGGCCAAGTAGAATGGCTGGAGGATGACGACAATACAGATAATGAAAACATGGGTGTTAGAATGATTCCGTTTTCAAGGCATTTATATGTAGAACGTGAAGACTTTATGGAAGAACCCCCTAAGAAATATCATAGACTTTACATCGGCAACGAGGTAAGATTTAGAAAATCATACTTTATTACTTGTAATGATGTGGTTAAGGACGCAGAGGGAAATGTGGTTGAACTCCTTTGTACTTATGATCCAGAAACCAAGTCAGGTAGTGGATTTGAAGGTCGAAAAGTCAAGGGCACTATTCACTGGGTAAGTGCGGAACATGCTGTGGATGCCACAATTAGACTTTATGAAAATCTCGTTGTTAGAGAAGATGAGAATGATGAAAACAGTGAACTTGTGTTAAATCCAAATTCGCTTGTTGTTCTTGAAAATTGCAAGCTTGAGCCGAGTTTCAAGGAAGTGGCAAAGGGCGAACATATTCAGTTCTTAAGACATGGCTACTTTGTTGCAGATTCAAAGCTCTCATCGGAGGAACATTTGGTTTTCAACCGTGTGGTTTCACTCAAAAGTTCATTTAAAATTTAAGTTCAAAGTCTTTGTATCCTTATTAAATTAAAGCAGTCCTTAGTAGGACTGTTTTTTTTATAGGATAAAAGGTATAATAAATGTAGGTACTAAGTAGTGAACATGATTTTTCTGACAAGGAGTGAATATAATGGATGATAGACGTCGTCAAAGGCGACTTAGCAATCTTGGTGTAATAGAATCCTTCAATTTTCACACCAACAATCGGTTGGTGGAAATTAATAGTCCTATTGAGATATCGCTTAAGGATATTTCTATTGGCGGTCTGGGAATAAAATCAAATTGCTTCATAGAGAATGATACTACCTTGAGTATAGACATACAATTTAATGAAGAAAATCATGTGGTAATCGGAAAGGTTGTTTGGTGTAGACCAAATGGCAAGTTCTTTGATTGTGGTTTAAAGCTAATCTATATTCCGGAAATGCTGACGAGTTTTCTACTCGATATTGACGAGGACGATGACAATAAGTATATGAACTGATTTAAATAGATTAAAGGACATGTGTCGCAGATTAGATTTTTAATATTTTGGAGGCAGATTATATGGACAGAGCGTCAATTATGGAACAATATAAGTGGGATTTATCATCTCTTTACGTATCAGATGAAGCTTGGGAGGCGGATTTTAAAGCGGCACAAACAAGCGCAGAACAAGTGACAAAGTACAAGGGGCGCTTGTTGGAAAGTGCAGATATACTACTTGAAGCAATTGAAGTTAGTGAGAGGATCGAGCGAAAATTAAGTGATATTTCTTGTTATGCACATTTAAAGAATGATGAAAACACAAAGGATGGTTTTTATCAGGGGCTTAATTCCAGAGCAGATAGCTTAGTGGCGACTATTTCTGAGAATATGGCCTTTTTTGTGCCTGAGATCATGGCCAGCGATAAGTCCGTTATCGATCAATATATGGCGGAAAATGAGGGACTTAGAACCTATTCACATTTTTTTGAGAACTTATATCGAAATAAACCCCATATTCGATCTGAAGAAATTGAAACGATTCTGGCCCAGGTGGACGAGGTTTCAAGTGCACCTTCAAATGCCTACAGTATGCTGTTGAATGCGGACATGACTTTTGGGACTGCCACAGATGAAAAGGGTCAAACCCATACGATAACAAACGGCAGCTATATTTCATTGATGATGTCGCAAGATCGTACGCTTAGAAAAAATACATTTGAAACATACTATAAAACCTATGAAGCTCATATCAACACCATAGCATCTTTAATGCAGAGTGAAGTGAAGAAAAATATTTTTTACAGTAAGGTGAGGGGCTACAGTTCTGCACGAGAAGCAGCACTCTTTTCAGGTGCTATCCCTGTATCGGTTCCTGACAAACTCATTGAAGCAGTAAACGAGGCATTACCTGCATTTCACAAATATATGAAACTTCGTAAAGAAGTCATGGGGGTAGATGAGCTGCATTTATATGATATTTACAATCCCATGATCAAGGACATTGAGTTTGAAATCACATATGATGAGGCTGTTGAATGTGTCTTAAAAGCAGTAGAGCCTTTGGGTGAAAGTTACGTGAACTTATTCAAAAAAGCCTTTGAAGAGCGCTGGATTGACGTTTACGAAAATACAGGAAAGCGCAGTGGTGCTTATTCGAGTGGTACTTATGACTCTAAGCCTTATATCCTTTTGAATCACAAGGATAATGTTGACAGTATGTTTACTTTGATTCATGAG
>NZ_JBVBZF010000142.1:0-8909 GCF_057447755.1 Fusibacter sp.
ACAAGACCTAGAGGACTTTCTGATAGGCCCACCATAATGCGCCAATCCATCCCCTTGTCCTTGCCTATTAAAAAAGGGGGTATCCCTACAAATCCAAAATCCAGTTCGTCTGCAAGCATGGCTTCTCTCATTGCAGCAGTGTTGGGGAGTTTTTTCCAAACCACCTCAACATCGAGCTTGGCAGCCTTTAGCGCATCTTCTAAATAGCCATTATGTCTCATGATATCCAGTGGTGCATATGCCAAGCCATATTGATCTGCAAGTATGACCTCTTTTTTCTCGGGCACTCTGCTACAACTTGATAAGACTACAAGGGCTAAGACCAAGCTTAAAAGGATGGTCCAATTTTTCATATCAATCTTATGATGCACTTTATACTTATTATTCTTATACTTATTTTGCCTCATATTACAATGATGTTCTCTTACACGATAATTCATAAGCACCTCAATGTTTGTTATTTTTTTATCAAATTATAACATACATCATTTGTCCTCATGTCTTTTAAATTCTAATATTACATTCGTATATTCGATGACAAATTGAAAGAACAATTGAACACCTTTTAGGAAAGCATTTATTTAGAAACCCTTTATTATAAAACCTTGTTAAAACACAAGTAAGTGACATCCAACTTGGAGTCTGTTGTAAAAGACAACAAATTGACCTTGAAATCAAAATGGTCGCTTATTATACAAGACAAATCCTCTGAACGATCACTGTAAAATTGGTTTCTCAAATAATTGACCATATTGACGTTATTTTCATTTTTTATCATATTTTTTTCAAGCGTTGTCAGGGCACCAAAAATATCAATCTCAACTTGTCGATTTGTAACTCTAATCCTGATATCTTCAGGGCCCTTGCCTGATTCCGCCTTAATATACTTGATGACCAAGCGCTTTAAGGCATCCAAAAGCTCACCATTTAGGTGATCACTGGAGCCTCGATTATCTCTTTCAAACTCAAATGCAATCTGTTCGAGTGCCTTTTCCAATTTATTGAGTTCAATTGGCTTGATGAGATAATTGGTTATGTTCAGGTCTACTGCCGAGAGAATGGTCTCTTTATCAGACAAAGCTGACAACATCAAAATTGGAATGTTAGCATCCATTTTTCTGAGTTCCGCAACCATTTTCAAGCCATCCATTTTAGGCATACGAACATCACACAAGACCAGATTAGGATCACATTGACGAAATTTTACTAGCCCTTCTTCACCATTTGAAGCAAAGTATAGTTTCCCCACTCGCCGTTTGAGATAGCCTGCCAACTCTTGTCTTTGTACCTCATCATCTTCAACAAAAAGGACTTTCAACCCCTTTAAATTTTCTCCACCCATTCTAACCACTACCCCCTTCTCATCTTGATGGTTGCCTTAACACCTGATGACCAATTCTCTAGTGTTAATGTACCGCCAAAATTCCTTTCAATAATAAGTCTGGAAATATAAAGTCCAATGCCGGTTCCCTCTCCCTTGTTTTTAGTTGAAAAATAGGGTTTAAATAGGTCACCCATAAAAGTGTCTTCAATCCCACCACCATTATCAATTATCTCCACAATCTGATAATCACCATCACATCTGATAACAACCTTTATCAAACGTTGGTCTTGCTTGTTTTTTAAAACGTCAATCGAATTATTGAGTAAATTCAATATAACTTGATAGAACTGGCTCAGGTAGCCATCAATTTCATATTCCCCATCTAAAACAATTTCAGTTTTAATTTCATAGATGCTAAGTCTGTCTTTCAACATTTCAACGGACGTTTTAACAGCCTTGTAAATCTCCATTTTGACCTTGTCACTGTTGGGATTGAAAAAGTAAAGAAAATCATCAATAATGGAAGACATCTCTTGAATGATATTTTGCGACTTTATTATCTGATCCTTTAAATATTCTGCGTCCAGCTCACCAAAATTATGACTGTCACCTATATTGCCAACGATTAGATTAAGTCTAGAAAGGGGCTGACGCCACTGATGTGCAATACTGGCAATCATTTCCCCCATTGCAGCCAATCTTGCATTATAAATCATAATGCCTCTATTTTGCTCCAGGAGCGCATCTTTTTGCCTTCTCTCTGTGATGTCTCTTCCCATGAAGAGCAAAAAGGCTTTATCTTCAATTTCAAACTCATGGATATAGAGTTCCACTGGAAAAGTTTGTCCCTGGGCGTTGTAAAAAAGAACTTCAAGTACAAGTTGTGACTCATCATTGGTCTCTTTAATCAAACTTTGAATTTGGGTAATATTCTCGTCATCAATAATGTTTTCCATTTGAAGCTTATGGAGATTTTCTCTTTGATAACCTAATCGTTTCAATGCATAGTCATTGATCTCTAGGATTTCCAAATGATCATTATCTAATTGTGGTGACATTACCATGAAGGTCAATTGCGTTCCAGTATTAAATAGTTTTATAAATTTCTTGCGACTTTCCCTTAGATTCGCTTCAAGCTTAATTCTTTGATCAATATCTTTTTCGAGTGTAAGATTTAACTCTTGAACACGATCTAGAAGCTGTGTTTTCTCTTCCAACTTTTTGTGATTAAGGAGCATAAAAATCACATAAATGATTGAAATAAAAAACGAAAGGGCTATGGCAGACATAACGACAATTGTCGTGTACAAGTTATTTTGAATGTATTTAGTAGCTTCATAATAATCACTGGAAACTGTGACAATCCAAAAATCCGATCCGATAAAGACAGGCGAGTAACCGTTAAATTTTAAGGTTACCGATGGATTGTCTTCTGTAATCCATACCGACTTATATATACCTGTGCCACGCTCGCCACTCATCTGCTTTTTAAACATTTCTTCAAGCGATGACCAGTCAAGCTCGGGAAACTCCTCTTTTCTCAACTTGAGTACATCTTTGCCTATTTGATCTACTCTAGGATGCATAATGAATATGCCATCACTTGTCTTTACAGATGCGTAGCCCTTTTTTTCGAACTGAATTGGTTCAATAAAATTATAATAGATTTTTTCAATCGAAAGCCTCGCACTGATGACACCAATAATATCCGTATCGTTCCAAATTGGCTGTGTTAAAAATATATAAGGATGATTGTCCTTATCAAAGTAGACTTTACTGCTTGACGATAACCCCGTTTCAGTCACTTTTTCAATCTCTATTATCGGTTGGCTATAGGCCTTTACACCTTGAAGTCTATCTTCTCCAATAAGTTGAGCCCTCTTGTCATAAAGCTGGATCCCTTCAAATCCATTTTTTTGAGATGACAAAAAAACGCTCAACTTGTCTGTAACCTTAAATTGATCGGTCTCTTGTGATTGTTCAAGATATGCTTTGATATCTGTATCCAATTTGAGTATTTGCAATAAACTCTCTTGACTGCTAATATAACTCTCAATTGATTTTGCAATTGTATCGGCTAAATACAAAAGACGATTTTGCTCATTGTTTATCAAGTCCATCTTAAACTGATTGTAGTTTAAATAAATAATCATGGATAAACCAACCGAGAACGTTATGCTCATAATAAAAATCAAAAAAGCTCTCTTCTTCAAGGCTGCATAGGTTTTCATATAACCACCATAGTCCCCTTTTTATTAAATCATATTAAAATCCGATCAAATACTTGTTGCCCTTATTTTATAACAAAGAGAAAACACACCGCAATAGCATTTACCACCTTGTCTATAAAAATCAATCTGAACGCCAATATAGAGGTAGTAATCACTACCTCTATGCTGACCATTTTATAATGTTTTTAGTTTGATGCTTTATGCTTTTTATATTTTGAGATAAGAGGGGACATGAATGTTGCCACTGCAATCAGAAGAATTACAAGTGCTAAAGGTCTTCCTAAGAACCCTGACCAATTTCCACCACCAATTATAATCTGTTTTCTAAGTGAATTCTCAATTAGCTCACCTAAAATTAGGCCCAAAATAAAGGCAGAACTTGAATATTTAAACTTTTCAAAATAGTAACCAATAAAACCGAATAAAAACATAATCGCAATATCATAAAAACTATTTTTAAGTGAATATGCACCAACAACGCCTAAAGTCGCAATTAAAGTTCCTAAAAGGGGATATGGCAATTTTAAAATTCTAGCAAATTCTCTTGTGACAAATCTACCACCAACAAATAAGAGCATTGCTGCTAAAAGCATGCCAATGAAAATTGCATTTAATAAGACAGGCTGTTCTCTGATGAGCAAGGGACCCGGTCTTAATCCAAGGATCATAAAAGCCGCCATGATTACTGCCGCCACTGGACTTCCTGGAATTCCGAGTACCATGGTTGGCACCATACTACCACCAACAGCAGCATTGTTCGCCGATTCAGGTGCAATAATACCTTCTGGAATACCCGTTCCAAATTCATCTGGATTTTTACTCGAACGCACAGCTTCACCATATGAAATCAAAGATGCAATTGAGCCACCAGCCGCTGGAATAATTCCGATGATTGTCCCGATAATGGATGATTTAACAAATGTCTTCCACATCTTCGCCATTTCAGAAAACTTCATAATCACAAGTGACACTTTTGAATTTGTAATTGTACTTGTATCTCTGTGCGAAAGTTCTTCTACATTTCTATAGATTTCTGCAATTGCAAATGCACCAATCATTACAGAAATATAGTTAATGCCATTTAATAAGAAGGGTTGTCCAAATGAGTATCTTTCAACCCCGTTGATTGAATCAATACCAATTGTTGCAAACATCAATCCAAGAATAACAGACAAAATTGCCTTCATTTGATTCTTTGAGCCAATACTTGTAATACAACTTAACCCAACCAATCCTAACGCAAAATACTCTGCACTTTGAAATTTAAGGGCAATGACAGCAAGTAAAGGTGCGCTAATTACCATACAAATCGCTGAGAAAATCGTTCCAAATGAGGAAGCCGATACTGCTAAGCCCAGTGCAAGACCTGCATCGCCTCTTTGAGCCATAGGATAGCCATCAAAAGTCGTTGCAACTGCTTCTGGTGTACCAGGTGTTTTTAATAATATTGCCGAAATTGATCCTCCAGTTGCACCACCGATATAAACCGCAACCAATAATAAAACGCCTGATATTGGGCTCATTGAATATGTGAAAGGAAGACAGAGTATAATCGCCATTGACGAACTTAGTCCAGGTAATGCCCCACATACCATTCCAAATAAAGTTCCTGCAGTAATGAGGAGAATATTCAACGGAATGATAATTTGTGATAATGAATCTAATAAAATTTCCATTTATATTAACCTCCTAATAAATATAATAACTTAAATCACGTAGTACTCCGATGCCCCTAGGTAGTGGAATGTAAAAGATCTTTCCAAAGACTACAACAAGAGCGACAGTAGTCACCACTGTGAAAAGTGCAAGCGCCTTATTATTTTTGTAACCCATACTCTTAGCACTACTTACTAAAAATAGTGGCGTTGATAAGATAAATCCCAAGTATCCCATCAAGGCAACATAGACCGACAAGGCCAAGACATTTAAAGTAACAGCTCTGCCATTAGTCGTTTTTATTTTAAACATAGGAATGTCAATTTTCTTTCCTTTTTTGATAACCTCTAGGGTAACGATCCCTAAAACAATCAAACCTAGTATTGCAATTATAATTGGAAAACCACCTGCCCCAAAGATATCCCCCTCTGTCGTTGATGGCCCCAGCTTTAACGACAACAATAGATAAATCACTATTACAATCGCTATCAAAGCATTAAAAATTAGTTCCATTAATGATCCACCTTTCATGGTGAGGAAGAGCAAAAGTTAACTCTCCCTCTAAAATATCAACTTGATGACTATTGAATAATTCCCATTGCTTTAAAAGTTTCAACATACGAGTCATATTCTTGATCCCAAACTGCTTGGAAATCTGCCGCATTTAAATAGCCAGCACGAACGTTTGTCATTTCTTTTGCTTCCATATCTTTATAAGCTTGATCTTTGTACGCTTCTTCAAAAGCATTGATTATGATTGCTTTAACTTCTTCAGGAACACCTTTTTTGATTACGAAACCTCTCCAAGAACCTTGAGTAAAGTTAATGCCTTTTTCAACTGTACATGGAACATCTTTTAATGCTTCAACTGTTGCTAATCTCTCGCTGTTTAAAACCACTAATGGTCTGATATCTCCAGATTCAACTAAAGGTAAAAATGAAATTAATTTATCTTGATAAACATCTAACTCGCCACCTAAAACTGCCGCTTTAAGCTCAGAACCTGATTTATAAGGCACGTATGTCCACTCGATACCAGCATTTGCAGCAAATGCATTTGCAATGTAGTCATCTAAACCACCAGGAGAAAGACCACCAATTTTTAATTTTTTAGGGTTTGCTTTTGCAAACTCAATAAGTTCATCGATATTTTGGAACTGGCTGTTTGAAGAAACACCAATTGAAACAACATCTGATTGAACACGCATGATTGGTTCAAATTCTTGTCTAAATTTAATACTTGATTTGCCTTGAGCTTCAACAATAAGGAGTGAAGGTGTAATTTCAAGAATTGTGTACCCATCTGCAGGTGCACCATAAGCATAAGTTAAACCTTCAATTGTACCTGCACCACCTTTGTTTACTGCTGTAAGTGGCTTACCAATGTAGTTTTCTACTATTTGAGAATAACCTCTAGCAAAAATATCACTAGCACCACCTGTACCAAAAGGAATTACCATTTCAATTGGTCTCTTTGGAAAATCCGTTTTCTTCTCTTCAGCAGGTGCAGCAGTCGTTGCTTGTTGATTGTCAGTTGTTGCAGTTGCAGCTGTTTCAGCAGGTTTTGTACTTGAACATCCCACCATTGTTAAAATCATCGCCAACATTAAAACTATCGATACAAACTTTTTCATAATTACCTCCAATTAATAATTTTTATGAGTGAATACGTCCCCCTGCATGATTCTGCGAGCTGTACGTAGCACTTGCACAGATTTTACATTGTTACTTTCCATTTGAATATGCGTTTCCATCACACCACCCGGGTGGGCAATTCTCAATTTTTCACCGCCATCAGTGACCATTTGTTCCACCAAAGTTCCTTTAATCTTAGATGCCGCACTGATACATACTGCACCTGTAATCGCAAGGGCTTGATGGGGTTTTTGCATGGACATCATTCGGACTGAAATGTCCATATCAGCTAAATCATGATTCTTGCCTTTTACATCCGTATAGGATTGTGCTTTCGAAATAATGGTTGCCTTTGGTACCGCAGGTGACTTCAGAGTTGCCTCTTTCTCTGATGCAAAACCACAAAGCTCTGCAGCGATACTTCTGATTTCTTCAATATAGTTTAGTGTCGCCTGGTCAAAGTCATTTGCCAGTTCAGTGCCTCTTAAGCCCACATCCCCTGCATTGATAAATACCAAGGGATTTGCAGAGTCTACAATAGAAATAACAACTTCACCCTTTGACGTTGAAACCCTATTCACGGTTTCTCCCGTGGGTAAGAGCTTACCTGTTACAGCACCTTCAGAACCATGGAAGATCAAACCAATATTTGAGCCACTTCCCGGAACACCCGGTATCACAGTATCCCCTTCAGGGACATACTGCCCATCTCTTACTTCAACTTCCGCTTCTATCAACTTATCCGTATTTGTATTTTTAATGACAAGAGAAACTCGACTTGCCTTAGGGTCCACCTGAACCAATCCTTGCTCTATCGCAAAAGGTGCTACAACCGAAGATATATTGCCACAATTGCCTTTCATATCCACAACTTCTTGGGTCAAACTCACCTGTGCAAATGTATAATCTAAATCCACACCCGGTTCATTTGAACAGCTAATGATTGCAACCTTACTCGTCAATGAATTCGCACCACCAAGTCCATCAATCTGCTTAGCATCAGGACTTCCCATGACATCCAATAGAAATTCCGCCCACTTGGATTCATCTGATGGCATGTCTTCTCTTTTAAAACAAACCGCTTTGCTTGTGCCACCTCTCATGATGACACATGGAAATCTGTTCATCCTCTCACTCCTCACACGCTCAGTATTTCAAACCGCTATTATGTTTAACTGTCTTTTTTCTTAACATAATTGAGTAATCCGCCTGCTTTTAAAATGTCTGCCTGTCTATCTGTAAGCTCAATCTCTACCTCAAATTCTGTATGCTTAGTTAAATTCGTTACCAATAGCTTGCCTTCTGAAATCGCTTGGTCATTGAGTTCAAATGAAAGGTCATCCATTTCATCTATATTGTCAAAATCATTTGTCTTAAGGAACTTAAGGGGCACAATACCATAATTGATAAGATTTGCACCGTGAATTCTGGAAAGTGATTTTGCCAATACTGCTTTTACGCCTAAATACATTGGTGCCAATGCTGCATGTTCGCGGCTTGACCCTTGACCGTAATTTTCTCCCGCCACGATAATACTAGATTTCATCATTTGTGCTCTCTTGGCAAACTCTGGATCAACACCATTAAAAACATATTCTGAAATTGCTGGTACATTCGATCTCAATGATAAAATTTTCGAACCTGCCGGCATAATATCATCCGTGCTGATGTTATCATCCACAACAATTGAAACACCTGCAGTAATGGTTTTATCAAGTTCACTGCGAACTGGCATGGGTTTAATATTTGGACCTCTTAAGACTTCAGTCTTACCATCAAAATCATCTAGGATCATCCGATCATTAATAATATAGGCCTCTGATTCTTCAATTTTTGAAAGTGCCTCTAAATCGCAGATGTCTCTTGGATCAGAAATATATCCTGTCAGTGCTGATGCTGCTGCAACCTCCGGGCTTGCTAGGTATACCAATGCATCGGCTGTACCACTTCTGCCAATAAAGTTACGATTAGAGGTTCTAACCGATACACCCCTAGAACTTGGTGCCTGTCCTACACCTACACATGGTCCACAAGCAGATTCAAGGATTCTCGCCCCAGCAGCA
>NZ_JBVBZF010000143.1:0-8736 GCF_057447755.1 Fusibacter sp.
AATTAAAGAAGACGATTCTGAAGCTGAAGGTGAAACTGAAACAGTTGAAAAAGAACAAGTTTCAGCAGAACCAGTTAATCAAGACTAAAAAATTAAATGGAAAGAGCGTTAATCTTATTTTAGATTAACGCTCTTTAAATTTTAGCATGAGACAATCAATTAATTACATATACATCACAGCGTATGTGGTGATATAAATCAGGTATTGAACCATTTCAAATATGAAAAAGATAAAAAAGGATGCTATAAAATGAGTATCAGGTTTCTTTTTAAGGTAGAGAAATATACAGACCAAACTGATGCCTGTTGTAAAAATAAAGGTCAATGCAGTTAAAAAGATTGAACTTAGATGAACAGGTGGAGCACCTAGTGTGGCGCTTGTAAAGGCTAAGATATTTAAATTTGTAAATACATAGTATATTTTGACGATGATGTATGAAATTAATGCGGCATAGAGCATTTTAATTGGATTTCTTTCAACCCAGTTCATTTTAACAATTGCAATTGGGATAATTACAAATACAACTGGGAATAAGAGGCCAATAATAACCATCCAGGAAGTCATAATAGAAGCTGGAATATAAGTTAAAGCACCAAAAAATATATTGCGATAGTCCGTGAAAGTTATTTTTTGGCTTTGTTTAATAATTTCAGGTGCATCACTGGATAGATATATTTTATTTTGCCCATGGTCGATTTCAGTGGTCAAAAGATAATTGTAATCTCCGATTGAAATAAATTTTAGATTGGGTGCATAATTTTGTGATTTTGTCAGGATTTTATTAGGCCTGCCTTCAATCATATCATTGGAGTCAATTGGTTTAAGAAATACGTTTGTAAATGTTTTGTACTGAGAACCTATTTCCATTTTTCCAATAAAGCTTTTGTCATTATAAGCAATATAAACCTGATCATTGTATTCAATATACTGAGTATTTGGATCATAACTTAGATTTGATTCGTTAAAGGTATTTAAAACCGCCATTGAAGTTTTATCTAATATAAGATTGAATTCAAAGTTTTGACCATATTTATTATTTTTTAAAATCAGACAATTATAGAGCTGATTGTCTTTGACCAGTAAGTTGGCGTCCAGAGAAATCGTTCCTGAAATGGTATTGATTTTTTTAATTTTACTATTGTATTTGATTTTGTCATTTTGAAGATCATAGTGGTATATGCTGAAATAATAGCTACCAAAATCATACTCCAATACGTTTATATAAAGTGAATTTTGATCTACTTTGAAGTCAAACTGTTCCAATTTGTTATTTTTACTTAAAAAAGTAGTCTTTTGGCCATCAAAATAGAAAAGCTGATTTTGATCATAATAAACGGCCTTATTTTCAAAGATTTTTACACGGTCATATTGAGATGTGACATTATCTTTTGAAATTAATTTAAAATCACTCAGGCTAAAGTTATAAAGGTCTATGGAATGTTCAGATGCAATTAGGACATTTAGATGATCCGTATCAACTAAAGTACTAATTGTTTTTACATTTTCATCGAGTTTATATGAAAATGATTCCTGAATTTGGCCATCTTGTCCCAAACGTTTAAAATAAAGCATTTCATGATCACTAAAGGTCACTAAAAGTTTATTATTATCGTCTGAAACTGCTATGATATCATCATAATAATTTTGTGTTTGGTCGGTAACATCTGAAGTATATAATGTTATGTATTTAGACCAATTTTCACTTGGCAATGTCTTAAAATCTATATATATGACAGAAGATAAGAGCATCAAACCTATGAAAATACTTAAGAATAGAATTGATTTCCAATTAAATAGTTTATTCATTTTGTCCCCCCATTTTTGATTGTGTTACAATATATAAATTCATTATCCCTTTAATTTTTGAAAAAGTGAATATAATTCGACTTAAAAAAGTATTAACAAATATTAATAAAACGGATAAAATAGGAGATAACGAAAATACTTTAGCTTCAAAGGATGGTTTAAAATCAGAAATATAGTATAATAGTAATAGTATTGATAAGTATGAACAACACAAGGGGGTTATCTGATGTCTTTAAGATTAAATACAAGCTTCAATGATGGAAACAATAGCTGGGAAGTAGAATTAATTGGGGAAGTAGACATTAACTCTAAATCGATGCTTAAAGAAGAACTGGTTCAGCTCAATGAAAAGAGACAGGCTGATTTCATTTTTAAGTGTGAAAATCTAGAATACATTGATAGTACAGGATTAGGGGTTTTGATTAGCTTTTATAAAAATGTCAAAATGGGCAATAAATCTGTATATTTTGAAAAACTTAAGCCGAGTATATTTAAAATATTTTCACTAACTGGCTTAGATAAGATTTTTTCTATTCGTCAATAAAAAGGAAAAGGTGGAGAAGTCGTATGAATGATACTGTAAATTTGTCTTTACCAAGTAAACCAGAATATGTAAGTGTTGCACGTTTGACAGCATCTTTTGTAGCTAATAAAATGGGTTTTGATATAGAAGCTATTGAAGATATTAAATTGGCAGTGGGGGAAGCATGTAATAATGCTGTGCTGCATTCTGGATCTAAAGATACTTATAATTTAGAGTTTAGACAAAATAATGAAACATTGTTTATTGAAATTAAGGATTTCGGTAATGGGTTTAATTTCAATAATTATCATGAACCAAAGTTGGAAGATCCCCAAGAAAGTGGATTGGGACTTTTTATTATTAAATCACTAATGGATGAAGTAATAATTGATACGGAAGAAGGGTTAGGAACCAAAATAATAATGAGTAAAATAGTGGAGTAATCGACTATTTGATTAGGGGCTGATGTTCATGAATAAAAAGCATATTATGAAGGAAAATGACTCTGCTTTAAAAATGGATTTAAAAAGCATAGGGACTAAAGATCTGTTTGTTCTATATAGAGATGATAGAGACTTAGCAATAAGAAACGAACTCATAAAGCGTCATATGTATATCACTGAAATTTTGGCCAAGAAGTATATCAATAAGGGTATTGAATATGAGGATATTTATCAGGTTGCTTCACTCGGTTTAATATATGCGATTGAAAGATTTGATGTAGATAAGGGGTTTGAATTTTCAAGTTTTGCCACACCAACTATTATCGGTGAAATTAAAAAGTATTTTAGAGATAAGGGTTGGTCGGTAAGAGTACCTCGAAGAATTCAAGAATTGTCCAAGAAGATCAATATGGCCAAAGCAAAACTACAGCAGGATTTACAACGTATTCCAAAAGTAAGTGATATTGCGGTCTACTTAAATGTGTCTGAAGAAGAAGTTATAGAAGCTATGGAAGCTTCACAGGTTTATACACCAAAATCACTTGATGTTACTTATGATGCTTCCGGAGATGATAAGGACATACAATTACAAGACATCATTGGTAGAGACGACAAGACATTTGACACAATCGAAAATAGAGATTTCATTAACATGTGTTTAAAAAAGTTAAATGAAGTTGAAATAAAAATTGTAAATGATCGTTTTTTTGAAAACAAAACACAAATCCAAGTTGCAGATGAGTTAAATGTATCACAAATGACCGTTTCTAGGATGGAAAAGAAGATCATTAAGAAGTTTAGAAAAGAACTTTCTAAATTAAATGAAATTTAGAAAATAATAATAAAAATATAAATTTTGAAAAAATGGGTATAAGAAAAAATAGGGTAACGCCTATTTTTTTTTATATAAAAGCCATAAGTTAATAAAAATAAAGTAATAAAATGAAATTTATAAAAAGTGATGTGAGCATATGATTAAATTTAATAGCTTAAAAAATAAATTGAGAATATTAATGACAACGGTAATACTGATTGCAGTTTTATCTGCAAGTATTATATTTTATTTTTTTGCAAGAACGCAATTATATGAAAAATATATCAATGATGCCAATAGTGTTTTAGATTACACCAATTTAATGCTTGAAAACACATTTTCTGATGCTGAATCCGGTATAAGTATATTGGAAAAAAGATTGAACTCAGACCAGCTCATAAATAATAAGTTAACGGGATCTGATTTTTTTGATCTATTAAGCACCATACAAGAAAATATTGAAAATTCCAGTACCCTCTATTTTGGAATAGATAATGGGTCTTTTTATCTGGCACCAAAGCGATATGTTGCAGATGATTATGATCCAAGGATCAGAGAATGGTACAAAAATTCAATGAACAATAAGAAAGATATAGTGTGGTCTCAACCTTACGTAGATCATGGTACTGGTGAACTGACCATATCTGGTTCGAAATTTGTAAACATCAATAATTCAGACCATGTGGGCGTTATTGGTATCGATATTTTACTCTCGGAACTGGGCAAAGTTATAAAAGAATCTCACATTGGTAAAAATGGCTACATTATGGTGGTCAATAATTTAGGCAGTATTATTGCACATCCTAATAATGAATATCAAGGTAAAATGCTTTCTGATATTACGAGTGAAAGTGATCATTTACTTACCCTAGATGGTAACGCTTATACTTATTTAAATTATTCCTATATTGGAAACTTATTTAAGTCAGGTAATTTTCATATTATTGCTGTTATTGATAATGATGAAATTCACAACTTGCTGATCCGCATGATCCTTTTGATTTTTACAGTAACTTTTGCCTTTATCATGGGTATTGAATTAATAGTTTTCAGACTTGCAGATGAAATTATGAAGCCAATTCTAATACTAAAACAAACCATGCTAAGAGTCGAAAATGGCGAGTTAGATATAAAATGTGATATTAAGGCTGAGTCTGAAATTCAATCCCTTATTGATAGTTTTAACAATATGATATTAAGCATAAATGAAAAAAATATAGAGATGAGAGCCCTCTATGAAGAACTTTATGCTTCCGAAGAAACCTTACAAGAACAATATGATTCATTACTTGAGCAGAGCGCTTATATCAGAAAAAGTGAAAATAGATACAAACTCATATTTGATGCGTCTAAAGAAGGTTTATGGGATGCTGATGAAAAAATGAACATCACATATTTGACACCAAATTGGTATTTAGATTACTTTACCAATTTAGATGATAAGTCACTTAGTGTATGGCAATCACTAATACACCCAGAAGATGTAGATCTTGTTGATGAACTTGTGAGGGATCATATTGACCACAAAACAGACTATTATAAGTGTGAATATCGTGTGATCAATCTTGAAGGCAAGTACAGATGGATTGAAGCCGTAGGAAAAGCTCAATTTAATAATCAAGGTCAATACATGAGTATGTCAGGATCACATTTAGACATTACTAAGCGTAAAGAATATGAACTCAGAATTTTAGATATGGCATATAATGACTTCTTAACTAAAATCCATAATCAACTCTATTTAAGAGAACATTTAAAGACGTATTTAGACCAAGGTGGAAGTGGCTCAATTCTATTTATTGATTTGGACAATTTCAAAAATATTAACGACACCTACGGCCATACAATGGGAGATATTGTACTCACAGAAATCAGTAGAAGATTGATAAAAGTGGCACAAGATGATTTTATTGTATCCCGATTTAGCGGTGATGAGTTTGTCGTTTTAATAAAAGAAATCATTGAGATTAATCGAATTATAGAAATTGTAGATTTGTTTTCAAATGAAATTAAATCGTCCATTCGCAGGGGTTCAGTAGTGATCAAGGTTTCTGCTAGTATTGGTATCACTATATTCCCTGAACATGGAACTGAAGTGGATACTTTGTTACAAAATGCAGATATTGCAATGTATCAAGCAAAAAAAATGACAAATAAAGATTACTATATATTTGATGACATGATAAAAAAAATTGTTCTCAGGGAATTACAGCTCGAATATAGCATGCGAAATGCAATTGATAAAAATGAAATAATACTCTACTACCAGCCTATCATCGATATTAATAAATCCACGATTAAGGGATTTGAGGCACTTGCAAGGTGGCAGTCCATGGAGTATGGGATGATTTATCCTGATACTTTTATACCAATTGCAGAAAAATCAGGATTGATCAATGAGATGGGATATGAAGTTCTGAAATTAGCATGTAATTTCTTGGTGTCACTGGATGCCTTATTTGATAATCAATTCGAAATTTCTGTCAATATCTCGGTTATTCAATTGACGCAGGATTATTTTGTAAATGAAGTTATCAATATCATTGACAGCTTCAATTTGAGTTATTCAAGAATAAACCTTGAAATCACTGAAACTGTTATGTTGGAATCAGATGAGAATATTTTTGGAAAAATATTTTATCTGCATAGCAAGGGCATTAATATTTCACTTGATGATTTTGGGACAGGTTATTCATCTGTTAACAATCTCATTAAGTTGCCATTGAATTGTATTAAAATCGACAAATCTATCATGATGGACTCCTTGTCGAATGAACATGTTTTTTCGTTACTTGAATCTATTGTTGAATATGCACATAAAATGAATTTCACAGTTGTAGGTGAAGGGATTGAAGATGAAATGGCACTTGGAAAAGCTAAAGAGCTTTCAATTGACTATGCCCAGGGTTATTATTTCAGTAAACCGATTTCAGAGGTGGATATCATAGAACTCATCAACAATCACAAAATTGACCAAGGATAAATATCCTATCGTGTTTAAGTTCAAACAATCTAAAAGATGGAAATTATTTCCTTTAAAATTTAATCAATAAATCACTAATTTTATATTTGGTAATCTTATAACAAGAAAAGAGCAGCTCAATCATCATTTGATATTGAGGCTGCTCTTTATTGATTACATATCATTAGTTCTCATCCAGTTTTGAGAAAGAATCACCAACTTGCGAAAAGCGGTTAGATGCGGCAAAACAAGGTTTTGACCTTAAATGATTATACAAATTATAAATGTTGAAGGCTTTTAGAGTTTAATTAAACAGTTACTTTAGTATAAAGTAACAACTTAGAAAGTAACAAAGCCAACTTGTTTTTTAACGCGATCAAGAACCACTGTTGAGAGTTCAGTTGCACGTTCACGACCTTGTTTTAAGACATCATAGACATCACCACTATCGATGATTTTATGAAACTCAGTTTGAACTTTATTGAGTTCACCTTGAACAACATCCACGAGGTCTTTTTTTAGAGCACCATAACCTTGACCTTCATATTTACTTACAATTGCAGGTATTGATTCACCCGAGAATTGAGAATAAATCGTCAAGAGATTGCTGACACCTGGTTTGTTTGTAAGATCATATCTGATTTCAGCATCACTGTCTGTTGTAGACTTCATAATGGTTTTCTTAACTTTATTAGGCGATTCAAGTAAGGTAATTTTAGAGTGTTCATTAGGATTACTCTTGCTCATTTTTTGAGTAGGGTCATCAAACGCCATTATGCGTGCGCCATCTTCTACTTTTGCAATGATTGGCTCAGGCACTACAAAGGTTTCACCAAAACGATTGTTAAAACGAATGGCGATATCTCTGGTCAATTCTAAATGTTGCTTTTGGTCATTGCCAACAGGTACATAGTTGGTATCATAGAGGAGGATATCAGAAGCCATTAATAGGGGATAAGTAAACAAACCCGTTGTGACTGCTTTTTTACCTTCTGATTTATCTTTAAACTGCGTCATACGGTTTAACTCACCCATATATGAAAAACAATTTAAGATCCAAGCCAATTCTGCATGAGCAGAAACCTGAGATTGAATAAATAAAGTAACTTTCTTTGGATCAAGCCCAATCGCCAAGTATAATGCTGCCAATTCAATGGTACTTTTCTTTAACTGTTCAGGGTCTTGCGGTACTGTTATCGAATGTAAATCAACAACACAATATAGACAATCCTTATCATCTTGTTGCTTAACAAAATTCTTCATAGTAATGTAGTTGCCTAAATGTATTTGTCCTGTGGGTTGAACACCAGAAAAAACTCTTTTCATTCTTACCTCCTAGTTTGCTTAGATGATTTATATAAACCAAATCGTATTCATAACTTTTCAATATTAGGATTATTATAATATTATTGAAAAGAAGCGTCAAGGCATTAGAAAAAGTGTAAACAATTGAAAAGTGTGCAAGTCTGATATGATAAAGCTGATCTCAAGATTTTCTTAAGTTGATCTCAAAATCTTCCTTATTTGATTTCAGTAGGTGATAGATGATCCAATTCTATTGGAGGATTAATCATGAATCTGATAGATTTAGTATAAGCCTTATGACCATTTTTTTACTATATATATGAAGGAAATTCTTCAGTGGCCCATATGTGGTATTATAACTTCTAAAGGCATTAGAATTTTCAGATTCATTACAGATCCTTAATGATAAAAAAGTTTTGAAATAGGTTGACTTAGGCCCACTTATCTAGTATTATGATTAAGTTGTCTCACAGCGAAGCAACAAAGCAAAACCAGCTAAGGAAAATAACTTAAAAAAAGTGTTGACTTAGCAAAGAACAACTGATATACTAAATAAGCTGTCGTGTGAAGCGACAAGACACAGGACCTTGAAAATTGAATAGTGCAAATGAATTAAAACACGCAATTCTTTGAGCTTATGGAAATCATTTCGGTGATGGAAGTTGCTTAACAGAAACAAGTGATAAAAAGTCTGAAAAGACAAAACGGAAACAAAAGCCATTTAGATCTTCGGATCGAAAATGAAAGTTAGCTCATTTATGAGTCCTACTTGCGTTTGGTTTCAAACGCTGGGTTGGATTTGTTTAACGAAGTTAAACAATAAGGATTATAATTAAGAGTTTGATCCTGGCTCAGGATGAACGCTGGCGGCGTGCCTAACAC
>NZ_JBVBZF010000144.1:0-8628 GCF_057447755.1 Fusibacter sp.
ACCACTGTGGGCGAATTTCTAAAGGTGGATGAAAAGAATGAGACCAGTCACATGGATAGGGTTTCCTTTTATCAAGGGCACGGCGTTTCATATGAGGATGCATTCAGTGCGCTTGAGGCAACATATACACCATCAACGAAAACTACAAATCTTTCAGAACTATTTCCACCTTATATCATCGAGGCCTTAAGAGAGGGGATTGGTGCATTTGGTAAAAAAATAAAAGGCTTTGACGATCCTAGAGCCATCATAACAGCTGTTGAATCACGTAGCTCATCACCTGTTAGAATATTGAGAAATAGTGAGTCTTTACAGTCGTACAATGTAAAAGGTTTATATCCTTGTGGAGAAGGCTCCGGCTATGCTGGAGGGATTACAAGCTCGTGTGTTGACGGCATCAAAGTTGCTGAGAAAATCATCGAAAGCAAAGTTGATTGAATAATCTGACATTTTGTTGATTTATTTTAAGGATTATGATAAAATTTGAATGTGTTAATAAATTGTAACGAAATTAACTTCTAGCATCATAAAATTTATTTTTTATATTGCAAGATAGTAAAAAATTTGTTACACTTTATTAAACTTTAGAGAAGTCTGCGCTTTAGAAAAATGCACAATATTTAGTAGTTGGGGAACGAATTATTGGAGGATATTGTGGTTTTAATAAAGAACAGAATCTTTAAACAACGATCAACGAAATATCAGGAGGGGGATTTATGGAAAATAAGAATCTTCAACAAAGAGATGGGTTTTCATCTAAGATTGGTATCATTGCAGCAGCTGCTGGTTCTGCAATTGGACTAGGTAACATTTGGAAATTCCCATACATCACAGGTGTATACGGTGGTGGAGCATTTATTTTAGTTTATTTAGTTTGTATCGCACTTATTGGTTTGCCAGTTATGCTTCAAGAGTTTTCAATTGGACGTAGAGCTCAAGCAAATGCTATTGGTTCGTTTAAAAAGTTAAAGCCAAATACACCTTGGTTTTTAACAGGTTGGTTAGGTTTTGCTGCAGCATTTGTAATCTTATCGTTCTACGGCGTCGTTGCTGGTTGGACATTAAGCTATGTATTCTCAGCAATTACAAACTCTTTTGCTGGTCAAGATCCAGAAGCACTTGGTAACATGTTCGGTGGTTTGGTTGTAAATCCATGGAAACCAATTTTGTTCCAAGTAATCTTTATGGTATTAACAGCGGGAATCATTTTGGGTGGTGTTAAAAACGGTATTGAAAAATACTCAAAAATCTTAATGCCTTTATTATTAGCAATTATAGTTGTTCTAGACATTAGAGCAATTACACTTCCAGGAGCAAGCGCAGGTTTAGCATTTTTATTCCAACCTGATTTTTCTAAATTAACAGCTTCAGCTGTAATGTCAGCTCTTGGTCATGCTTTCTTCTCTCTTTCTTTAGGTATGGGTACTATGATCACTTACGGTTCTTATATTGGTAAGAAAGAAAATCTTGGCGTTACTGCACTTCAAGTAACAATCGCTGATACTGCAATCGCATTATTAGCAGGTCTGGCTATTTTCCCTGCAGTATTCGCATTCGGTATTGAGCCAGGTGCTGGTCCAGGTCTTGTATTCATTACATTACCTAACGTATTTAACCAAATGCCTGGTGGTTACATCTTTGCAATCATGTTCTTTGTACTCTTAGCAGTTGCTGCTTTAACATCATCTATTTCAATCCTTGAAGTTGTTGTTGCTTACTTTGTTGAAGATAAGGGTTGGGATCGTAAGAAATCAACAATTATTGCAACAGTAGCGATCACTGCTTTAGGTGCGTTTGAATCATTAACTAACAGTGTCATTAATTTCAAATTACCACTTTTAAAAGGTGGCGTAATGCATTCATTTGGTTTCTTTGACTGGATGATTGAAATGTCTGACTTAATGTTACCGCTTGGTGGTCTATTCATCTCAATCTTTGTGGGTTGGGTAATGACTAAAGAAGACGTTGATGATGAAATTACAAATGGTGGCGAATTATCACATGCATGGATGGGCATCTTCGAAGTACTTACAAAGTATGTTGCACCTGTATTGATTTTCTTCACATTCTTAAACTTAATCTTTGGTTGGTTCTAAGAAAACAAAGCATAAAAATAAGAGATGGTCAAACGACCATCTCTTTTATTTGTATAATGTTTGAATTTTTACAACATGCTAATTGGAAGTCAACATGGTAGTGTATCATTTTTTATTATAATTTATAGGTTGTAATTTCTTCGCAGTAAGAACATTCATATTTAAGGCGACCGTTGACACCAACGAGTTTAAACTCAGGGATCGCATAATCATCCGTATGTGTAATACATCTAGGATTAGAGCATGCTATACCACCCTTGATGACTTTAGGTATTTCAACTTTCTTTTTATCTATTAAAGCGCCATTTTGAATGACATTAACAGTGATATTAGGGTCTATTAAACCAAGGATATTTAAATCTACTTCAAAGGTATTTTCAATTTTAATGATATCCTTATGTCCTAGTACATCACTTTTTACATTCATTAGTAAAACCACCGGGTTTTCGGTTTCAGCGAAAAGTTTGTTGAAAACCTTTAAGCCATTACCTGCATGCATGTGATCTATAACAATACCGTTTTCTATACCTTTAACTTCTAACATATGGGCCCACCTCCAATAATTTAGTGATTAATGCCATTCTCACATAGACGCCTAATTGAGATTGTTCAAAATAAACAGCTCTTGGATCGTCATCTACATCATAAGCAATCTCGTTTACTCTTGGCAGTGGATGCATGATTATCATATCTTCTTTAGAATTTTTAAGCTTGTCTCTTGTTAACTTATAGGAGTTCTTAAGTTTGAGATAGTCCTCCTCGTTGAAGAATCTTTCTTTTTGGATACGCGTCATGTAGAAGATGTCCACTTCGTTGATGACTTCTTCCATATAGTTGACTTCAATGAGTTCTACATTATAGTTTTCAGTGAGCTGTCTCTTTAAAGATGATGGGAGCTTCAATTCATCTGGAGAAATCAAGTAAAACTTCTTGTTTCCAAATCTTGCAAGTGTTTTGATAAGTGAATGTACAGTTCTGCCATACTTTAAATCGCCACAGAAAGCAACGCTATGTCCATCAATGTGTCCTTTATACTTCTTAATCGTTATTAAGTCAGTTAATGTTTGTGTTGGATGTTGATGACCACCATCACCGCCATTGATGATTGGAATACTAGAATATTGAGAAGCGAGCTTAGGCGCACCTTCTTTTGGGTGTCTCATAACGATAATGTCAGAGTAGTAACCCATTACTCTAATGGTATCTGCTAGACTTTCACCTTTTTGTGCAGAGCTTGTATTTGCATCAGCAAAGCCAATGACATTTCCACCAAGACGCATCATGGCGCTATCAAAGCTAAATTTAGTTCGTGTACTTGGCTCAAAGAACAATGATGCCAATATTTTGCCTTCACAAACCTTGTTGTAAACCCTTGGGTTGTCATACATATCTAGACCGACATCAACCAAATCGTTGATTTCATCTAGGGTGAGATCTTCTGGTTCAATTAAGTGTCTCATGTTATCCTCCTTTTGATTTCACAGAATCAGATTAAAGTATGGAACTTGTCACAGTTCGTGACAAAAAAAAATACCTACGCGAGACGCGAAGGTATAAAATGCCTGTAAAAAACCATTGATAATTATTCCTTTTCAACCTCTCGGGTCAAATTAAAGGTCTATTCAATTTTCATAAACAATCATATCATAAAGTGAAACAAATCGTCAATCTTAAAAATGATTACTTTTTATTAAACACTTCTGCCTATTGACATCGTTTTGAAGGTGTGATAAATTGAAGAAAATTAATAACCTTTAATCAGGTACGAGATACCTGCAAGGTCGACTATACAGATTTTATGGTGTCATTATACCCTTTTGCAGGTGCGAAAGGGTTTTTTTGTACCCTAAATTAGTAGGAGAGACCAATTCATAAGGAGGCTGCATTTGAAACTGCTCGTAAAAAATGGCACTGTGGTAAATCCTAAAACGGGGACCAATGAAAAGCTGAATATACTTATTGAAAATGGCTTTATCAAAGAGATTGGGAGCAAGCTTAAAATTGAAGGTACTGTAAATGAAATTGATGCAGAGGGTCTAATCGTTACACCGGGCTTTATAGACCTACATGTACACTTGAGAGAACCAGGATTTGAAATAAAAGAAACTTTGAAAACAGGAACTGAGGCTGCGGCAAAAGGTGGTTTTACCACAGTGGCCTGTATGCCCAATACTAAACCTGCGCTTGATAGTGTAGAAACTCTTGAGGACTTACTTCGCCGTATTCAGGAAACGGCTGTGATCAATGTAAGGCCAATTGCTGCAATCACAAAGAATATACAAGGGGCTGAATTAACGGATCACGTTTCATTAATCAAGGCTGGTGCCATGGCCATATCAGATGATGGCAGAACGACGATGAATGATGATTTTATGCGAAGTGCATTTACAAACGCAAGAGTTTTAAACGTTCCTGTGATAACACATTCAGAAGATCACAACATAACATCACAATATAAAGAAGAAGTTTATCCCATAGAAGCAGAATATAAAGTGGTTCAAAGAGATGTTGCACTTTGCAGAGAAACAAATGGCATATTACATGTTGCCCATGTGAGTGGCAGTGAAGCCCTCAAAGCCATTAAAGAAGCTAAAGAAGAAGGGCTTTCCGTAACTTGTGAGGCTGCACCTCATCATTTTGCACTGAATACTTCAATGATTGATCCCATGAATCCATACTCAAAGGTCAATCCACCAATTCGAGATGAAGTTGAGCAAAGAGCTGTAATTGAAGGTATTAGAAATGGTCTGGTTGATATTATTGCCACAGATCATGCGCCGCATGAGATCGCTTCTAAGGAAACGAGCTATGGCAATGCAAGTTATGGTATTAGTGGTATTGAGACGGCATTCCCTTTGGCTTATACCACTTTGGTTTTAAAAGAGAGTATTTCACTTGAAAAAATCATATCAATGATGACAGATAAACCAGCTGAAATTGGAAGGCTTGAAAGAGAAGGCAGCATAGAAGTCGGCTATAAAGCAAATTTAACTCTAATAGATCTAAATGAAAAGGAAGTCATTAATCCAGATACATTTCTCTCAAAGGGAAAAAATACACCTTTTAGAGGTTTTGAAGTTCAAGGACTTGTCAAAAAAACCATTTATATGGGTAGCGTTGTATACAATAGATAATTTGAAAGGGAAGTGAATATATGTTAAGCGATCAATTAATTAAGCGTATTATTGAAAAGAAAAGTCCTATTGTTGTTGGACTTGATCCGAGATTTGATAATCTACCGTCAGCTATTAAAGAGAAATATTTAGACTTATATGGTAATACTCTGAAAGCGGTGTCTTTTGCCTTAATTGAATTTAACAGAGGTATAATCGATGCGATTTATGATTTGGTACCAGCTGTTAAGCCTCAGGTTGCATTCTATGAGCAATACGGTATAGAGGGGATGATTGCCTATAAGGACGCATGTGATTATGCTAAATCAAAGGGGCTAATTGTTGTTGCAGATGTTAAACGTGGGGATATCGGTTCTACTTCAAAGGCATATTCTAATGCCCATCTTGGAAAAGTTAATGTTAACGGTACAAATATCAGTGCGTTTGAGGCGGATTTTGCCACAATTAATCCTTACCTAGGGAATGACTGCATGGCGGAATTTATTCAAGACATTAAAGACTACGAAAAAGGCATGTTTGTCTTAGTGAAAACATCAAATAAGACTTCTGGTCAATTACAAGACTTAAAGTCTGGTGATGACACGATTTATGAAAAAGTGGCTGACATTGTAAATACATGGAACGATGAGCTGTGTGGTGAATCTGGGTACTCACCTATAGGTGCGGTTGTAGGTGCAACTTATCCTGAAGAACTTGAAATATTAAGAAAAAGAATGCCAAAAGCAATTTTCCTCGTACCAGGTTACGGTGCACAAGGTGGCGGTGCAAAAGATGTCTTAGGTGCATTTAATAAAGACGGACTTGGTGCGATTGTAAATAATTCACGTGGCATTATTTTTGCGTTTGAAAAATCGACTTTAGGATATAAAGAAGCGGCTCGCGAAGCCGTCTTAAAAATGCAACAAGACATCAATGAGGCTTTGGAAGCAGACCAAAAAAAATATTGGTAATAGGATAAAGAGTGGATTTATTGAGCTTATAGATTGGAGACCTTTAATGAAATTTCAAGGAAGTGTAAAAATCATTAGTAGACAAGAGCTGGTTGAAGATGTTTTCAGAATTAGAGTTGAAAAACCAGCAAATATGGAAACTGTTAAACCAGGGCAGTTTTTCAACTTTAAAGTAGATACAATGCTTTTAAGGAGACCGATTTCAGTGAGTGGCATTTATGAGCATGAACTTGAGTTCACGATTAAAACACTGGGAAAGGGTACTGAAGAACTAAGTAGGCTCAGAGTAAATGAAAATGTTGACCTGATGGGCCCGCTGGGGAATGGGTTTGACATTAAACTGCCTAAAAGAATTTTACTGCTTGGCGGTGGTATTGGGGTTGCGCCTATAAAGGGATTAGGTGAATATTTTATGGGATCGGAAGTAGAAATAGACACCATTCTTGGTTTTAGAGACGCCCCATACGCCATTCCTGAGTTTGAAAAAATATCAAACTCATTAACAGTTGTATCTGAAAACGACTCTAATTTCAGAGGTGGCTATATTACAGAACCGTTAAAAGAGATGCTTGAAGAAAATGGTGAAAAGTATGATATGATATATGCTTGTGGGCCGTCTGTAATGCTCAAAAACGTTCAAAAGATATGTAGTCAGTTTAACAACCCTGTCCAACTATTGATGGAAGAAAAAATGGCCTGTGGCATTGGTGCTTGCTTAGTTTGCACCTGTAAGACCAAAGAAGGTGATTTTGGCTTTAAACATTCAAGAATGTGCATAGAAGGCCCAATGTTTTATGGTGATGAGGTGATCTTTGATGAGTAAAATAGATTTAAGTGTTAATTTAAATGGTCTGTCCTTAAAGAATCCGATCACTGTGGCGTCAGGTACATTTGGGTTTGGGAGAGAGTATGCAGACTATATTGATCTAAATGAAATCGGTGCAATCTCGGTTAAAGGATTGACATTAGAGCCAAGACAAGGAAATGAAGGTATTCGAATTGCAGAAACACCAATGGGTATGATCAACAGTGTTGGACTACAAAATCCAGGTGTAAGAAAGTTTATCGCTGAAGAAATTCCTTACCTAAGACAATTTGATACAAAAATCATCGCAAATATAAACGGTAACAATATTGAAGAGTATTGTGAAATGGCGGAAATCTTATCTGAAGAAGATGTTGATTCATTAGAACTGAACATATCTTGTCCAAACGTAAAAAATGGTGGTTTGGCATTTGGTACCAATCCAGAGGTGGTAAAGGAAGTTGTAAGCAGAGTCAGAAAAGCTTCGAAAAAGCATTTAATCGTTAAATTGTCGCCAAATGTAACGAACATTAAAGAAATTGCACTCATTGCAGAAGCTGAGGGTGCCGATTGTATTTCATTGATCAACACCCTTTCTGGAATGGTTATTGATATTAATAAGAAGAAAACCGTTCTCAAAAGAGGTAGCGGCGGTCTTTCTGGACCAGCCATTAAACCAGTAGCGGTGAAAATGGTCTATGATGTCTATGATGCTGTAAAAATACCAATCCTTGGGATGGGAGGTATCTCCAATACAATTGACGCCATTGAGTTCTTTTTAGCAGGTGCTAATGCGATTGCAATTGGAACTGCGAACTTTGTTAATCCTAGAATTACAAAAGAAATATTAGAGGGCCTTAGAAAGTATCTGCTGGAAAATAACTACAAGTCCATTAATGAGTTGGTAAGAGATTTGAATGATTAATAGAGATTAAGCAATTTAAAAAAGATAATGCTTGGTGTATTGCATGTGTGCATAAATACACCAAGCTTTTTTATTGTATATCATTAGTTCTTTGAGAAAGAATTACCAACTTGCGAAAAGCGGTTAAATGATTGTGTTTTAAAAAGAAAACTTTGAAAATGAATGTAATAAGCTTATTGATTTAGAGGGTAACCAGAATGAATTCTTTGAAAGTATTCACATCATAATACATAAAAATATGCAAAATGATAAAGTCATATATCCAAAAGATAATCAAAATATGCGGTTCAATGTTTGATAAATATTTGTATATATAGGAAGGAAAAAAAACTTTGCCCGAAATAGATTTAATTCATCAAGAAATGGAATTGTCAGAATAATATTTCTTTTATAAAAGGGGTTGACGATGAAATTGAATGGTGTTATTATAACTAAGCAGTCAGCGATGACCGCACGAAAACATCAAATTGAATAAAAACAATGAAATTGGATTTGTAAAATTTGTGTTTAGAAAAAGTTAAAAAAAATATCAAAAGATGTTGACAAGCAAAAACATTGATGATATTATAAGGGAGTCGCCGCAAGGCTTAAGCCTTTAGCGATAACAACACAGGACCTTGAAAATTGAATAGCGCAAATGAATTAAAACACGCAATTCTTTGAGCTTATGGAAATCATTTCGGTGATGGAAGTTGCTTAACAGAAACAAGTGATAAAA
>NZ_JBVBZF010000145.1:0-8600 GCF_057447755.1 Fusibacter sp.
ATGCTCTTTAATCTGGTTGGTGTGGCGTGGCTTCATATGTATCTTGCTGCAGCAGTGGAAGTCGGACTGCTCTGCCTAATTATTTGGTATGCATGGAAATGGCCCTCAACCTAAGGATAACGATATAATAGGAAATGACCTCTTTAAGGATTAGTCAGCTAACACATCATTTTATGATAAACATAAAATCATTTTGAATCATTTATGTAAACTATAAATTGCATCGAGCTATCAAAAATAAAAGGACAATAGGTTTAAGCCCTATTGTCCTTTTTTCATCTCTATGACTAATAAATGTGAATCTGTTTTTGATTCAATTAATATTTCCTCTTCTACGATTTCCATTGCATCTCTTGCCTCTAACGCAATGTTCTTGATAGTTGCATTGCCTTCTATGAGCACTAAATAGGCTTGTCGATTTTCTTTAACATCAAATTTTATTGTTTTTTCACCTTCAAGATTAAGAGAGAAGATATTGACATCCTGATTTACTTTTATAACAGCATCCCCCATTTTGGAGGAAACCATATGAAGCCACTTATTTTTTCTTAATTCCCATTCAAATTTATGGTCTCCATAATGTGGCGTATGTCCCTTATGATCCGGTAATATCCATATTTGCAAAAACCTCAATATTTTATCACCTAGGTTGTATTCATTGTGATAAACCCCTTTGCCGGCACTCATATACTGCACTTGTCCCCGGGTTAATGTACTCTTATTGCCCATACTATCACCATGCGTCAATTCACCATCGACAACATAAGAAATGATTTCCATATCACGATGGGGATGGGTATCGAATCCAGTTTTCGGTTCAACCAAATCATCATTTAGTACTCTTAAAACACCAAAATTAACGTTTGAAGGGTTATAGTATTCAGCAAAAGAAAAATGAAATTTACTCTTAAGCCACCCTAAGTCGCTTTTGCCCATTTGATCACTGCTAATTTTTCTAATCATTTGTTTCTCCTTTCTTGTTACTTTTACGCCTACTGTGAGGATACACATAAGGTTATGTAACACCTATTTTGACGGATAAGCCAATTGTTACTGATAACCCAAATCATACTTATAGCCTAGTTCATACCTATAATCTAATTCATACTTATAATCTATAAATGCTAACATAAAAATGTACAAAAACGCTCATATAAGAATGTACAGAAATGATTGAGTACGTTATAATGCTAAAATCAGATTTTGAAAGGATTTTAGACTAATGATTATTGAACTCAATCCAACAACAAACTTCAAGGTTGAGTGTCTTGAAGATTTAAGTACACTTAGCACTCTATATGAGGTGAACCATTTGAAACCAAATCTTTGCAGGCTATCAAGAGAACTTAATCATGATCGCCGAACGATAAAGAAATATCTTGATGGTTATAACAAACCGACTGTAAAAACTAAGTCATCCAAGATTGATGCTTTTTATGAGAAAATCACCGAGCTGCTTTCTGATGATAACATTCAGATCTTTGAGTACAAGCAAAATCTATGGCAGTTTTTGAAAGACAATCATGGTCTTAACTGTGCTGAATCTAGCTTTAGACGATATATATCAAAATATCCAGAGTTAGATGCATATTTCAAGAAAAGTAAAAATAAAATCAACTCACAGTCTATTATGAGGTTTGAAACAGAACCAGGCGAACAAGCACAACTCGATTGGAAAGAATCAATGAACTTTACTCTTTCAACAGGAGAAGTCATAGAAGTAAACATCTTTGTTCTGATACTCTCATATTCAAGATTTCGTATCTTCAAGCTGTCTCTTACAAAGTCTCAAGAAATACTTTTAAACTTTCTTACAGAGTCATTTGAAGCGATCGAAGGAGTTCCAAAAGTGCTGATTACTGACAACATGAAAACCGTAATGGATAGCCCACGAACCGAATACACTAAAGGTAAAGTAAACGATCGCTTCGCAAATTTTGCAAAGGACTTTGGGTTCACTTTAAAACCGTGCATAGCAGGTCGCCCAAATACTAAGGGCAAAGTTGAAACAACTATGAAACTCTTAGATGAAATCAAAGCTTATAACGGATTGCTCAGCTATCAAGAGCTTCATGAATTAGTAGTAAAGATCAATGATCGTGTTAATGCAAGCTATCACCAAGGAAGTGGTAGTATTCCTGCCTTTGCTTTCAAAAAAGAAAAAGACCACTTATCTGAACTTCCAAACATCAAGATAAGAGGTCACTACAAGATGATAAACACGAACCACAAGGTCAACAAATCAAGTTTGTTTTCTTTCCGTTCAAATATGTACTCTGTACCACCAGAATACATTGGAAAGACCGTGAGAGTTCAAGTTTATGCAAATCAATTGCATGTGTATTATAGCACAAAATTGATTGCAGTGCATCCTCTTACGAATCAAAAATTAAATTATCAAGAAACGGATTATCTTCAAATCACACGCAGAACCTTTAAATTTGCAGATGATCGAATACGTGATATTGCTAAGGAAAATTTACGAAAAATAGGAGACCATTATAAAAAATGAGCAGTAACTACAATCAATTAATCAGTAACCTAGAATATTTGAAATTAAAGCACATGCTCCTTCACCTTGATGAGACGATTGATTTTGCAAGTCGTAACAGTCTGTCCTTTGTAGACGCATTCTTAAGGCTATCCAATCATGAAATTGACTTTAAAGAAGCTAACATGATTAAGTCAATGGTTAAGGTAGCAAATTTTCCACATCTTAAGGAACTGAAAGACTTTGATTTTGACTTTCAACCCAGCGTTAACAAGCAGCAGATGCTGGACTTTGAATCGCTTAGATTCATAAATAAAGCAGAAAATATCGTTTTTTTAGGAACACCTGGTGTAGGAAAAACGCACTTGGCAACCTCCATCGGCATTGCTGCAGCTAAGAAAAGATACACAACCTATTTCATTAAATGTACTGAAATACTCGCACAGCTTAAGCGTGCAAAACTAGAAAATCGGCTTGATGCAAGGCTTCGACATTTTAATAAGTATAAGTTATTAATAATAGATGAAGTCGGCTATCTGCCAATTGATAGTGACGATGCTAAGTTGTTCTTTCAACTTATTGATAAGCGATATGAAAAACGCAGCACAATTATTACGACAAATATCTCTTTTGATACTTGGGATGAAGTATTCCTTGATCCGGTTATAGCTAATGCCATTCTCGATAGGATATTACATCACGCTCAAGTTGTTAACGTCATTGGGCCATCTTATCGGACAAGAAATCATTTCAAGTCTGAGTAAAATTGTACATTTTTATATGATCAAAATTGTACATTCTAATGTTGACATTTATATACCAGCTTGGAATCCAAAAAAATACAGTTTTTAATATGTAATCTGAAAGGGGCTTTAAGGCAATTAAAAGCATTCCGCCCATTATAAGCAATACAAGCGTATAAAAGATAAATGCTTTAGACTTCAGTTTACCTTTTAATCCTAGTATTTCTAAAATATTAAAGTTTCCCTGCTCCTGCTTTGCCACATATAGTAGATATCCAAGTTCTATAGGTATTATTGAGAAAAGCGTGGAAACACCAAGTAGGACTAGCTTTGGATAATCTGCTAAAATTCCTATTTTCGAAAAAATGATGTATACAATGCTTAAAGCAAATCCAGGAAACAGATGAAGAAGTATAAGTTTTTTGAAGCTTTTTATTTCTTGAGCTGTATTCATGTGATCCCCCTCTTTTATTTTATTAGCCATAATAATCTTAGCATTTATTTGACCATGTCTCTATAGTCAATATTAAACCAAATTAAAGCCTTATAGAGATCGATTACTAGTGGTTTAGTCTTATTACCACCTTCTAAATATGTATGCCCTCAATGGAGTATATGTGGCATCATATACTCAAAGTAAAAAAACCTCAGAAATCGGTTTCTGAAGTTTTTTCTATGTCTATTTGCCTTTAAGACTTGCCACACTCTCCACCTACAATAAAATATACAATATCCCTTGTTCAGGTTTAATTTATTCAGCAAGATAGCAACACAATTGCTCTACAGCAGTTTTTGCTTCAGGAACAAAAGTGTCCTGCAAATGAAAATCATGCCACATTTCATTCCAGCACTGTATTTCAGCTGAAATACCAGATTCTAATGCCCTTTCATAAAGAAGCTCTGCATCCCCTGAAAACACATCATGTTCAGCTTCATGTATAAGCAATGGTGGCAATCCCTTCAGATTCCCAAACACGGTTGAGATTTCCCTTGCTTTATGAACACTATCACCAAGATAGATATTAACCAAACTCAGGGGTTCATTGTTCTGGAAAGGGTCTACGCATGCCTTACTCTGGTAGGTTGCACTTTTGCCTGTTGCATCAAGGAAGGGTGTTAACATCGCTATTTTTTTTGGCATCACGCCACCCATATCACGTACCTTTTGAAGGGTTGCTAATAAAAGCATACAACCAAATGAATCTCCAAGGAGAATGATATCTTCCTTTGCGCCCCTTGATTGAGAAATTATTTGATAAACACTTAATGCATCTTCATGGGCCGCTGGATAGGTAAATTCCGGTGCTAGACGATAGTCCGGCATGATAATGTCCATCTTTAGTTGGTCAGAAAGGCGTGCAACAAATTCGCGATTTGAATGATAAATTCCTAAACACCCTCCACCTCCATGATAGTAAATGCCAATACAATTTGATTTCCCACCCTTATAAGAGAATCTTTCGCACGGTACCCTTCCAATCATGACAGTATCATTTTGAACTGTAATAGGTAATCCTATCGGCGTAGTTGCTGCCAATGTCTCCCTTATTTGATCTAAGGGTGCGTTCCATATATTCGCTTCACGAATCAACGCTCTAACCATCAAACCTTGCTCACTCATATTCTTAAATCCTTTCAAATAATATATTTGTACTATAATATTATTTTACTCAAATCCACTTGATATTCATGATCTTTCTTGCTGACTTTTCACAGTGTTGGATGCTTCTATCGGAACAAAAATCTGAACCGAGTTTTCTTCTGGATAAGCGTTAGGATACATAGTCATCATACCGATATCATTATCTGCAATTACAGCCTCATTAATAACGAGCCATCGATATAGATCCTCCTCAAACACCTCACGAACACCATACATATCGCCAGTATATTCAAAAGCGGCATAGTAGCCCTCTGGAATGTGAAAAGCAACATCCTCCTCATGTTGTTCCAGCATTTTTCTGCCGCAAAAAACTTGATAAAGGCCATCTTCTTTTCCACTACACTTGACAATGGTATAAAAAAAACTGTGTTCATAACGAATGTCCAGTCCAGACTTAATAATAAAGGGCTGCGTCTGTCCATCCATTTTTTCACGAAATCCTGGTTTTGTTGTATCGATAGAGAAATCCACCCCATACAATGTCATTGATTCTAAATAAATAATTTTGCCTTTAACAGCGAGTGTTCCTCGATAATTGGCTATATCTCGCTCTATTACAGAAAGCCTTGAAGTCACACTAAATGACTTGGTGTTTTTTCGAAAGGCAGAAGGCGATTGCCCAAACTGGCGTTTAAATGCACGATTGAATACTTCGGGATACTCAAATCCAAGGGTGAGTGCAATTTCTAATATAGAATATTGAGTCTCCGTTAACAACACTTGTGCCTTTTCAAGCTTTCTGTTAAGCGTATATTGCTTCAAGGAAATGCCCGTAACTCCCTTGAAAATGCGCGAAAAATGAAAAGCTGAAATACCTGCTCTATTGGCTATAACAGAAAGACTCAACTTAGATTCTAAATTTTCTTCAATGTAGTCGATAACGTCGTTTATTAGAACAATGTAGTAATTCATACTATATTACACATTTATCCTCTCTATAATCTTCAAAATGACTTGCTTTATTTGTCTTTCCAACTTCAAAAAACACTCCACATGGCTTGTTTGGCAGTAGGTTCACACTTCTTGTTTGTCGTTTGAAACATATTTGCCTACTTTAATTATACCAAATGGATTAGTAATTTTCTTATAGTATTCTTCACTGAATTTCCTATTGTAATCCATATTATTCATTTTACCTTTGTCTTAATCTATTTACTAGCAGTTATACCCCCATCTTCCCTGTCTCACTATAACTAATTAAATTGCAAAAGGCACAAAAAAGAACTATAATTTTCACAAAAGATCTATCAAATTAGATTAAGTACAAGGCTACCTATCGTGTTAGACTTCTAGCTTAACTCAATATTTGAAATTGGGTATGGGTTCATATATGTAGGTAAGACATTAAACTGGATTTTTTGAGGGGGATATTATGAATTCGTCATACGGTTTTATATCAATTAACATACTTGCCTTAGCTATGATTGCGCTGGCCCTGTTTGTGCTCTGGGAGAAAAAAGATAAGAATGCCGCTAAAGAATTAATGATGGTTTTTACATTTATTTTTATAGGATCATTATTTATTTTCTTAGAGGGAATCAACAATACAATCGAATACAAATTACTTTACAGAAACTTAAGTCAGTTTGGACTTTTTTTATTACCAGCTGCGTCCTATAATTTCGTAATGGCATACACGAATGAAGAAAACTCATTTTTTAAACGCATGAGAATAGTGAACTTTATATTTGCAATTACCTGTGTATTGCTTATACTCACAAATGATTTACATCATATAATGAGAGTTTCTGTTGCCTTAAAAGAAATTCCGAGTGGATTCGTTTTGAGAGTTAATCAAACCATTTTCGGTAAAATTGCAGTGGCAATAAATACGCTCATGAACCTAACAGCCATGGTCAAACTTTGGATATACATGAGAACGACGTCATCTGCCACCAAGACCCAGGTAAAAATCCTTTTAGTGGGTTTTCTAATCCCTATCATTTATACCTATACTAAAAGTTCTATATTAAACTTTACTGGGATTGAAATTCCTACGCCTCTGAGCTTTTTAGTAGGCGTGATATTCTTACTTATAGGTATGTATAAGTATGATTTCATGTCCATTTCACCTATTGCAAGAGACTGGGTTTTAGATGAAATTAATATTGGGATGATATTTACAAATGAGTCTGGTGAGATTGTTGATACTAATGTTTACGTAAAAGAAAACTTTAGTAAAAGTCATATTGAAACAGCTCAAATCATAAGCAATTATACAGAATGGCAAGAAGCCATTACAGATAAAAAAAACCATCTGCTCGATATAGAATACACAAACAAGAATGGTGAAACAGTATACTATAAAATCAGAGTTCATAATTTAACCAAAAAATCCAAACAATTGGGAAGCGTATCTCTTATAAGTGATATATCAAAAGAAAAAAAGCATCAACTAGAGCTTATTCAACTGGCTGAAAAGGATTCTATGACACAAGTCCTTAACAGGACTACTTTTGAAAGTAGAATAAATGAATTACTCGAAAACAAAGACAATGATTCAGATCGTTTTGGTCTTATGATCATAGATATAGATGAGTTCAAATCAATTAATGATACATTTGGACATCAAGCGGGAGACCATATCTTAAAAGAAGTTGTAAATATTATTAGAAATCATTTCAGAAACAATGATCTCGTTGGCCGTCTAGGTGGAGATGAGTTTATAGCCTATATAGATAATTGTAATGAAGAGGATGTCGAGAAAATTGCAAATAGAATAAAGACAAGCATATCTGATTATGATTTCAAATATAATAATCAAAATATTAAGGTGACTTTAAGTATTGGAATGACCTTAAATAGCAAAGAAACCACTTGCTTTGAAGACTTATATAGACAAGCCGATACAGCTCTTTATAAAGTAAAAGAAAATGGTCGGAACGGTTATTCACTGTACTCTGAGACTGCAAGATGATAAGGGCCTACAAAAGGACATATTAAGCCTCATCGGTAAATAAATAGAGATACTTAATCATGACCACCCGTTCAACGGGTGGTTTGTTCAGCCCTAGAAGGGCATGTTACTCGCATGAGCCTCAAGGCTCACTGAATTGGTTCGCCAACTGCTTGCTTTCACTGGCTGCTGCTAAAGCAGCCTTTTATTTTTTGCCTTCTTTTACTTGCTCACCCGTGAACGGGTCAATGTACTCCTGAATACTTATTTGATCAGATGCTATATCCTCTTGCAATTGATTTTTCACATATTCTCGTATCGCTTTTTCATTTCGTCCAACTGTATCAACGTAATAACCTCTACACCAAAAGTGACGGTTTCCGTACTTATATTTCAAATTTGCATGTCTATCAAAAATCATCAATGAACTTTTTCCTTTGAGATATCCCATCACACTTGAAATACTGTATTTCGGAGGTATTGAAAGAATCATATGAACATGATCTGGACATGCTGTCGCTTCTAGTATCTCAACACCTTTCTGTTCACATAACTTTCTCAATATTTTTCCTATGTCACCTTTAATTTTTCCGTAAATCACTTGGCGTCGATACTTAGGTGCAAACACGACGTGGTATTTGCAGTTCCATTGGGTATGTGCTAAACTGTTCTTATCCATTAACGGATCCTCCTTTTGCTTTTTGGTTGGCGAACCATTTTTATTGTAGCAAAAGGAGGATTTGTTTTTTGACTCAAAGCTAAAGCTCTTTGGAACCACCGGTAGAACCGGTGGTTTTCGTTATACAA
>NZ_JBVBZF010000146.1:0-8595 GCF_057447755.1 Fusibacter sp.
AGCGTTTGGCATTGCCAGTCCAGAAGCCATTATGAAATACAATGAGGAATTAAAGTACAAACCTGTTGGAACAGGTCCTTTTGTTTTTAAATCATGGGATGAAAATGGCGAGAGCATATTAGAACGAAATCTCAAGTACTGGTCTGATAAAGCAAAAGTCAGTCAGCTTGTCTTCAAAACCATTTCTGATCCTGAAGAACGTATCAGGCAGTTGAAATGTTGTGATATTCTCATTGCGGACAACCTAACCTATGATGATATTGAACTCGTTAAAGAAACTGACCAAATTTATCTGAAAAATCGTTCTTTTTTCAACATCGGTTACTTGGCTATGAACATGGAAAATGAACATTTAAGTACTAGAGAGGTAAGACAGGCCATAGAACACTTAATTGATAAGAAAAAGTTGATCCAGTCTTCTTTCGATGGTTCTTCTAGACCAGCTTCAACCTTTGTACCACCAGTTCTTTGGGGCTATAATGAAACCATTAAATCTGCAGCTTACGATGTAGAGCTTGCCAGGACATTACTCGCTAATGTCAATAAGGAAGATGGTTTTGACATACGTTTATTAGTCATGGCCGAACCTCGATCTTACTTCCCTAACCCTACCGAACTTGCTCAATTTATAAAGGATAGCCTAGCACAAGCTAATATAAATGTCATAGTAGAGACCAAACCTTGGGAAGAAGTTTTAAAGCTGGGTCAAAGCGGTGAATACGATATGATTTTAGCTGGTTGGAATGGTGATGTTGCCGATCCTGACAATTTTTTATACACACTTTTTTCAGTCGAAAATACAGTTGAGGGCACTATTAGTAACTACTCACTTTATAACAACCCCCAAGTTAACAATTTACTTAAGCTTGCAAGACAAAATACGGATAAGTCCTTTAGAATAAGCCTATATAGAGAGATTCAGGAGCTCATAAGCAATGATGTCCCTTCCATTCCCTTGGTCCATACGATTCCAACTATTGGCATTAATCGTTGTGTTAAAGGTTACACGACAAATATAAGTGGTGTTGAACCCTTAAATAACGTGTCTGTAAGCAAGGAGAATTAAGATGCCTAACTTTCAATTAATAAGAAAACCCTTAATGATAATACTTGGTATGGCGATTGTTTGGTTGACGGTTTATTACATTGAAACCTCTCAGGATAATAATCAAATTTCCAGTACTTATCTCGCGAAACCTTTTTCAAATAAGATGATTCTCATTACCTCTGCTGGGCAAAGTACCGATACTTATATCCTTCAGGATCTAGCAAATGAGCTTAGATTTAATAATCTATTTATGCCAGAGGCATATCCAAGTGATTTAAGCGATGTGACTTCCATTGTTGTTGTGGTTGGCTATAGTGATATTGGATTAGCCCTGCATGATAAAAGCATAGAAGATGAAAGTCAAAGAGTAAAAGCCTTGTTAGACGAGGCTGATAAGTTATCATTGCCATTAATTGTTGTATATGTAGGCGGAAAGGCTAGAAGAAATGAAGAGACAGACATGTTACTCTCTTTAACTTGTAATCAGGCAAGTTTTATTATTACGACGACAGAAGGCAATCATGATCAGTTTCTTACAGATATTGCAAGGGAGAACAGCATCCCAATTTCATACATCAATTCAACTACAGATTTAACAATGCCGCTTGCAGCAGCATTTCGATAAGGGAGTCTTAAATGTCTAATGAAAATCGATTTCCTAAAAATTTAATATTATTTTTCGTTTTGATTGTTTTTTCAATCCTTTTTCAAGAATTAACAAAACCATACTTGTATGATATTATTGTGAAAATCAGACAATCCATTCATTCGAGTGATAGTGGTTATTTAATACTTGCAGCCATGTCGAGCTGTATTCTATTTGCAGTACCAAACTTATTCTTATACCTTGGATATGAATACTTATTAAAATTTATCGGCCAGTGGTTCAAGATTCCACTTATGCCTCATAATTTCATATTGGTAATCTGCTTTGTTGCAAGTAAATACATCACATCTCTTCTTTTCTTTCAACACATAGAAATGATTGTTTCACTTGTGGGTCTTATGGTCACATTATTCTTCGTATACCTGACCAAGCACGATACTGGCTCAATACTGCCTCGTTTTTTTATCGGTTTTCAGGTTTTCTTTTTCAGTCAGTGGCTAAACGTCATGCCTCTATTTTCTGGCTTAATGTCGGGGACCAGTGATATTCCTGTAAGTATAAAAATCACTAGTGATTATTTGGGCAATACCTATATTTTAAACTCCATAGGGTTCACCTTTATTGTTCCCATGTTACTCTCTTCTGCCATGACGGCAATGATTTTTAGAATGTATATGACCAACCTGTCCATTGCTGAAGAAAACTACCAAAGAGCAATTGCGCTTGAAACTATGCAGAACAAGATTATGGATAATCGTATCTACCAAGAAATTAATACCTTGGCACATGATTTAAAAACGCCACTTGCAACCATCAGGGGATTGGCTTCTCTACTTGCCATGGCAAAGGATGTAAACAAAATAGAAACCTATGGCAATCGAATTGATCATGCAGTCGTTAAAATGAGCGAAATGATTTCCAGTTTTCTCTATGGAACTTCCCGACAGTGGATTGAAGTCGCTGCTTTAATCAGTTACATTAGAGCCCAAATACCGGTTGAAGATGAGCATATACATTTCATAACTGTAATTGACGACCATTTACCGGACGTATATGTAAATAAGATTAGGGTTGCAAGAGCCTTGGTAAATCTCATTGAGAATGCAATTCTCGCACCAAATGTCGAGAAAGAAAAGAACATACGTCTAGAAGTTAAAAAAGATACGGATTATGTTGAAATCAAAATAATCGATAACGGCATAGGTATCGCAGAATCTGACCTAGATAAGATTTGGCTGATTGGTTATTCAACTAATAATACAACTGGTCTTGGTCTACCCTTTGCCAAACAAACGATAGATGAAAACGATGGTACAATTGACATCACAAGCCAGTATGGGGTTGGCACTGAAGTAACTGTTAAACTTCCCATATTTGAGAAAGGAGAATATTTATGTCCTATACAGAACCCGTAAAAATTTTGATAATAGATGACGAACCGGATATTTTATTTACCTTAAAGGAAATTTGTGACTTTTGCGGTTATGAAGCGATTACTACCACCAGCGGTCAGGAAGGCATTGATATCTTGAAAAAAGAAAAGCCCCAGATGGTTATTGTTGATTATCACATGCCAGTTTGGGATGGGTTAACTACAGTTAAAAAAATGAGGCAGTTAAATTCAGAAATTCCAATTCTAGTCTTAACAGTAGATGAGCAACAAGAAACATCAGATAAGTTTATCTCTGTAGGTGCAACTGATTTTTCAATTAAACCCATAAAAGCACCAGATCTTATTTCTAGGATAAAAGTTAATTTACAGATATCAGAAATTCAGAAGATGATGTCTGCTAAAAAGGAAGAGGTCTATCTTGAAAAAGGCATTTGTGAGGCAACCTTAAGGTTAATTACTGATTTTCTGGCAAGACAATCGGATGAAGTTACCTTTGAAGAAATTACATCAGGTGTCAATCTTGCCTATCAAACGGTACATCGATATATTCAGTATCTTCAAAAAAATGCCTTCATTGAAGTCATCCCTATATATGGAAACTTAGGCAGACCTAAAAATAAATATAAGCTGTGTGAAGGCTTTGATCCATCTCACCTCTGATCATTATTGGCAATAGAAAAGGCTACCGGAAATCTCCTGTAGCCTTTATTATATATACAATAAAATTTGCGCTCATCAAGCTCAGAGTAAGAGTCTTTAACTTATGTAGAGCGGTTAGATGAGAGCTGTAGTGTTAAAATAAGGTTTTGGCATTAAATGATTCTAGGTGTCATTGACATTAAAAGGTTAGAAGCCGATCATAATCACTTCATCATTTACCCTTGTCAATATGCAATCTTTCAGGGCGCTGTCGATAAAGTACTTACTGTTACCGATTTTGACCACAGTGTCCGGATAGACAGTGTTTATTTTAATTCGACCATTGTTGATATTCTTAAGAGCATCCATGAGCTCGTTATAGCGTTTTAACTGTTCCTCAGACAAAATCTCCGTGCTGAGAAGGCTGTCCTTGTACTGGGCTAATTTTTCTGTAAGGGCATCATCATACGGATTTTCCTGAATTCTAATCTCAAGGGCGGCCTTACTTGCCTTTAATTTCATAATGACAATTTTAAGGTCCTGAAGCGATTCTTTTAGCTGTTTAAGTTCCATAATGGCAGATACGTCAATGCCTAGATTGATGGAGGTCAGGACCCCAAATTTTGAACCGATTTGGTTGGCTTCAATCATGGATTTTGAAGTAATCTCACCACCAATGATCAAACCTTTCTTGCCCTTAACCATGATTTGACTGTCACAGAGTACACAGCTGTTGATGATTTCACCTGTTTCGATCTCGCCTTTGACATAGACATTAGCGTTTTCAATAAAATGCGTTACAAGCTTCCCATTGACAACGATATCGGACTCACCATGCCCCACTATACCTTTACCAACGGTCAAATCTCCTTTTACCTTTAGGATTGAACCTTCAATTAGACCGTCTACGGTTAAATCACCATCGCAATTCACCGTATAGCCGTCCAGTACATTGTTTCGAACATGGACATCACCGTTGAAATATATATTGCCGGTCTCTGGTCCAACCGTATCAATGTCGATTTGGCGAATAATGGAGATACGACCGTTCATGAGCTTTACCTTGCCCTCCGCATTTGCTATGATAGAAAGTCCATCTTCGCTTAAGATGGTATTTTCACCAGGTTTTATTGGGAGATCCTTACCCGGTCTACTGGCGATAACCTTATTGGTAACTGTGATGCCATCTGTTCCTAAAGTCGCAGGTGTTTTGACCTGAAGAATTTCTCCCACAGGAACGATATGGGCAAAATCCATTTCCTTAAAGTTTACACTGCCGTCTTCGTTGAGTTTAGGTTTAACAAGTCCACTTGTTTCTACCATCGTGGTTAAATAAGCGTTCTCTCCATGTTTGTGATGGACGCCTTCTGCAATTATAAAGTTGGTGACACTTTGGCCTGAATCGCAGATTGCCTTAATTTCAGCTTCCTTGACACCATAAAGAATATTGTTGTTTTTAATAAACATCATGACAATCTCATAGATATTACTGGTATCTTTGGTATTAATTACGAGCGTCATTTCAGCGCTATAATAATCATCTGATATTTTAATTTCGCATATGAACTTATCGTTTTCTAAATACATGGCGTTCTCCAGTCAGCGAATAATATAAAAACCATTCCATTATAATTTTTATACCCAAATGAACTCACACTCAACAAATATTGATGATACTATACTCTTTTAATAATTCTCGCACCAGAGTAAATGGCTTTGGCATGTCCGTTTTCATCCCTAAAGATTGGGGTGTAGCTTGAAAGCATCTTATTGTGGACCCATATGTGGTTGTCATCGATCGGGGTTACATTGAGTTGGTCATTCCCCGCTTTGATGGCAATTGTATCCTCAAGGTCAATGATCTCCAGTTGACCGCCTTCTTCACTTTTGTAGGACCCTATGGTTTTTTCAATCAAATCTCTTGACCACTTAAGCCCCTTAATCGGCATTTGCATCCATGTGGGTTCTTGTCCATTTAGGAGTTTAATCGCAGAAAGGCCAATGGCATGCACTGGTACATTGCTTGTATTACATAAGACAACGATGCCTTTTTGCGTCTCCCTTGTGAAAATGAAATAGCTTGAAACCCCTGTCAATCCACCACTATGACCAGCATAGTCCACCTCGCCGATTTTACCTGTCAAAAGGCCGTATCCATATCCTTCGAAAGGTTTGTATGCAACCCTAGGCACTTGCATACTCCTTATGGCACTTGGTGAAAGGATTTGACGATTCTTAAAGTCTCCATCGTTTAGATAAAGTCTCGTATAGGTCATCAAATCGTTTAGTGATGATTTTAGTGCGCCTCCGCCGAGAAGGACAAAGCCCAAGTCTTCGTAGTCATCAGTCGTTGTCATTTGACCTGCCTTCATTTCATAAAGCATGGTAATGTTATCTTCAGATTTGGTTCTATTAAAGTCTAAAAACGAATTTTTTAATTCAAGTGCATCCAGGATATGCTTTTCGATATAGTCACTATAGTGGGCTTCTCCCCCATATTTCTGTAGTAAAGCAGTTAAAAGACCAAAGCTAAAATTGCTATAGGAGTGGTTGTCACCTGGTAGGCCACAAAAGTCCGTCATTTGATTGATGCGGTTAATAATCATCTCCAGCCCTTTATTTGAAAGTGCTTGATGCTTGCAAAGCTCTGTCCCAGGTGGAATCGATAGCGTTTTAGCCACGTCTTTCATGAGAAAACGCTCTTGAGGATAAAAACCTGCCGAATGACTCATAAGCTGTGCAACTGTCGGTATCTGGTGGGCAGGCAAGTTTATATGATCTAGATACTTTGTTATGGGCTGATGGATGTCTATGATGCCTTTATCTGCCAGCTGAAGTAGACCCATCACTGTAAAGGATTTTGTTATGGATGCTATTCCGAAGATGGTATCTCTATTAATGGGCAGTTTCTTTTCAACATTTCGATAGCCACTGTAGTATTCGTATAGGACTTGTTCTTGGTCAAAACCGATGATCCCGATGCCTTGACCATCGTATTCCTTCATGACTTGTGCTACAAAGGATTCAAATTGTGCTTTATATTCTGATGTCATCACTTGTACTCCTCTTTTATATCAGTTGAAATTATGATTATCTTTTTCATTTTAAATTATACACGAACTTAATTCAGTGTCATTTAAAATAAATAAATTTATATCGAATTGAATTAATAAAGGTCAGAAAAAGGGTCTAATCTCGGGTCTTCATTCCAGAGGTATTCAATTCGATTTGCGGTCTCTCTTGCCAAGGATTCACCTAAAACATCTTTTATGAAGCCAAGGGTCATGTCCATGCCAGCTGATATTCCAGATGACGTATAGATGTGACCATCTTTAACCCATCTTGCCTTTTTAATCCACTCAACTTTTTCATTTTGAGAGGTTACCCAATCAAAGCTCCTCTTATTTGAAGTTGCTTTTTTATGATTCAATAGGCTTGTTTTTCCCAAAAGTGCAGCACCTGTACAAACACTTAAAATATAGTCAGAGGATTTTGCAGATGACTCTATAAAGTCGATAAAGGTCTTATCGTCTACAAGCTTCCTTGTACCGGCACCCCCTGGTATCAAGATGATGTTTTGGTAGTCCGCATGTAATGAGAACTTTTCTGTTTTTATAATTGAGTTCTGAGCGCTTTCTATTAGGGCACCCTCTAAAGAGCAATAGTGGAGTTCAAAATCATCCGTCAGCTTCCCTAAAATCTCTGCTGGCCCAAATGCGTCTAAGAGTTCAAATTGGTCAAATAAAATAATGTTAACCTTATACATAAAACCTCCTTATGATATTTTGATATTGTCACTGTTTTATAGATAAATATAACATAAATAATTAAAGCATAGGTTATTCTTCTTCTGAATAGCCGCCTGTAATTTCAATTTCATTACCATCAGGATCTACAAGCACAAATAAGTAGTATGACATAGCGACATTCATATACATAATTGGTGTCAGTGGCCCTATATTTAGGTCTAATAAACGTCTATATTCAGCCTTTAAGTCCTCTATATAGAAATTCAGAACGACATTGTTGCCGTATTTGATATTGTCATGGCGCTTGTAGTCGATGTAGTTTTGACTGTATATACCATCTAGGTTTTCGCAACTTGCCATCTTGACCTGGTCATACTCAGGATTCCATAGTGCAATGCATTGGCCATTAAAATTGTACTGAGCCCACCTGTCAAAGTTCTGTGCAGATGGCTTCATATCAAGCAGTGAATTGTAAAATGATATGGAATTTGTCATGTTTTTTACCTTTAAGTATGTTGAACCTAATTTAAGCATAATTACTCCTTTTTCTATATTAGGCCGATTACATGATAAAAATTTAATTCAAGCTGATTAAGGCTTAAAGTCGGACCCTTATTTTAGCGCACCGGCGAGTTAGCTTTCCTTTCAATAATGCCCAATTTTAGGCTTGTCCTTCTTCCTGTGTTTTCTATCAGGCTCATACTGATTGCGATATACCCTTTTCTCATTTAACCTCGAACGCGCTTCCTTGACTTCGTCTGGATAACCGAAATAAAGGATGTTTAAAGGAATTACATGTTCAGGAATATTGAGAATTGATCTTAAAAGTTTAACATTAGATTCAAGTGGATAGATGCCAATCCACACGCTCCCAAGCCCTAAGTTTGTAGCAGCGATCAACATATTTTCTGTAGCAGCACTGCAGTCTTGAACCCACATTTCTTTACCAGGCCCTTTGAATGCCAAGTCCATGTTTCCACAGACGACAATTGCAAGGGGGGCCTTGTATCTCGCAAAAACCAACTTTTCTCTAAATGCTTTCAACACTTGAGGGCAATCAATGACAATGAACTCCCATGGCTCACAATTGGCAGCTGTTGGTGCGGCAGTTGCTGATAGGAGCAATTGACTTATGAGGTCTTCAGGGACACTTTTATCG
>NZ_JBVBZF010000147.1:0-8517 GCF_057447755.1 Fusibacter sp.
AACGACCACATCACTTTTTGGTGCGCTTAAGAGGCCAACAAACTCACGCCATTCACTCATATTGTATGCTACAATGATCAATATTGCAGCCAGAGATGCAAGTGGTATCATTTGGGCCAAGGGCATAAATATTAATACGATCAAAAGGAGAACCACCGAATGGGTCATTCCTGCAATTGGGGTCCGACCACCATTTTTGATATTAGCTGCTGTTCTGGCGATAGCGCCAGTTGCTGGAATACCACCAAACAAGCCAGAAGCTATGTTGGCTGTACCCTGAGCGATGAGTTCCATGTTCGACCTATGTTTACCACCAATCATGCCATCAGATACGACACACGCAAGAAGTGACTCGATTGCACCAAGCATGGCAATTGTAAAGGCTGGTTTCAAAAGTAGTTGAAGTCTCTCAAGTGTCACCTCTGGAAAATGCGGTGTGGGGAAACTTGACGACAGTGTTCCAAACTTTGATCCTATTGTTGGTACATCCAAATGCGTGAAGCTCACAACAATTGTTGTTACAATTAGTGCAATTAAAGATCCTGGAATTTTCTTATTGACTCTTGGCCAGAAAATAATGATCAATAATGCCATCATACCAATGAGAAGACTCTCAAAATGAATGGTATTAAAATGTTCAAAATAGACTTGCCACTTTTCAAAGAACTCTGAGGGAACGGTCTTAATATTGAGTCCAAAAAAATCCTTTATTTGAGATGAAAATATAACAACGGCAATACCACTTGTAAAACCAGTTGTTATGGGATACGGCATAAACTTAATCAATGTCCCCAGCTTAAAAACACCCATGAGTATCAACATGATCCCCGCCATGATTGTGGCTAGAATTAATCCATCGATACCATATTGCATAACAATTCCGTATACAATAACCATAAATGCGCCTGTTGGGCCACCTATAAGAACGCGACTGCCTCCAAGTAATGAAGTAACAAAACCTGCTATAATCGCTGTGAACAATCCTTTTTCAGGTGTTACGCCTGATGAAATACCAAGCGCTATTGAAAGCGGTAAAGCAATGATTGCTACGATAATACCAGCAGTCACATCGCTTATGAATTGTTCTTTATTATACCCTTTTAACGTTGTAAATAACTTGGGTTGCAATTTTGACATAATACGCCTCCTCTAATACACCCTCATTTTAGCACTATGAATGTACTTTGTATACAATATTAACATACAAATTATTGAATATTTTTGTCATAATTTGTCGCTTTATTCTTTTTTTAATTGTGTAATCAAATGGTGTATAATATAATGGTAGGACGTTCATTATTTGTTAATTAAGGAGGCAACATGAAACACAAGTTTCTGGAATTAAAAATCCATCAACGCCATTTAGATAAATATAAAAATCAGTATCCACTCATATTTAAAGAAGCTCTTATGGGCAATCATGTATTCGAAGATCAAGGTGTTCATGAGGGCACATTGCTGAAGCTCACAGATGAGAGAGGGCATTTCATAGCAACAGGATATTATGGCATTCAGAATAAGGGCATTGGCTGGGTTCTTTCAAAGATTGAGAAAGAGCGCATTGACGATCTATTTTTTAAGAAAAAGCTTTATAGTGCCATCGAAAAACGCATTAAGCTCTACAACAATCCAAAGACAAATGCCTTTAGGGTCTTTAACGGCGAAGGCGATGGGATTGGCGGCTTAACCATCGATTTCTTTAACGGTTCATACTTAATCAATTGGTACAGTCTTGGTATCTATACTTTTAAAGACAGTATCCTCAAGGGCTTAAAGGAAATTGTTGAATATGATGCCATATACGAGAAATTGAGATTTGAAAATGACATAGATGAAGAAAATGATGGTCTTGTTGCTGGTAAGCCAGTAGATTTTCCAATCCTCATCAAGGAAAATGGCGAGCAATTTGCTGTATATTTTAATGATGGTGCCATGGTAGGTATCTTCCTTGACCAACGTGAAGTCCGCAGAACTATCAGAAACAATTATGCCAAAGGCAAGAACATACTCAACCTCTTTTCATATACTGGAGCCTTTTCAGTATTTGCCGCTAAGGGTGGCGCTAGAAGTACCACAAGTGTAGATCTTGCAAACCGTAGCCTTGAAAGAACTCAAGAAAATTTTAATCTCAACCGCATCAATCTTGAAGATCATAGCATTATTGTAGAAGATGTCTTCAACTACTTTAAATACTGTGAGAAGAAAGCCCTCAAGTACGACATGGTAATCCTAGATCCACCAAGCTTTGCCAAGTCAAAGGACTTTGTGTTCTCCGCTGAAAAAGATTATCCGGTATTGCTTGCAGAGACCATAAAAATAACCACGAATAATGGCATCATCGTGGCATCTAACAACTCAAGTACTATTGATTTGGATAAATTTAAACAGATGATCGGCAAAGCCTTTAACTTAGGAAAAGCGCGATTTGAGATCCTGGAAATCCATCAGTTACCTAAGGATTTCAGAACAAACCACGCTTATCCAGAGAGCAACTATTTAAAAGTTGCCTTCATTAAAGTCATCAAAAAATCGAAATCTCTTGAATCTTAAAAGTGTTCACCATTTTCAAAATAATACTCTGGGACAAGGTCAGTAAATATGACTGCGTTCTCAGGGTATTTTTTTTGCTTGAAAAAAGTATCGAAAAGTTTTGCCACTTGTTCACAAGCAGCTTGGTCTCTCTTAAACCACTGAATGTTTACAAACGGATAGGCGCCCTGGTCTTTTACGCCATTTGAATAGAAAACGGTTGGCAGGTATTCCACTGTAAAGTGGTCTACAGGGCACTTAATCATCTCTGAAATTGATTTGATCAAGGTTTCACTGATTTCACTAACGTGTGCTTCAGAAGCACCTTTTATAATAATATGTGGCATATACTTCACTCCTCCAGTTTATAAATAAGTCACTGCTAAGTCTATTATAATCCAGAGGAGTCATAATGTCACACCCTAAGCCTCATCATTTGATTCAGGCACTTGTTTTTCTTTTCCAACTTCGATTTTATGACCAAACAAATATGGCACAGCCAATACAAAAATAGAAACCGGCATTGTAATCAGGGTCGCTACTGATGCTGTCAACAGTGAAACGTCAACGACATCTTTTTGGTCCTTTTTAATTTTAAAACGCGTTTCTTTTAAATCATTGAAAAAGCTTTTACTCTTTGTCTTAATTGCTTCCTTAGCTTGTCTTTGTTTTTCAGATGCAGTCTTTTCAGGTTCAACCAGTTTCTCTGCTTTCTCAAGTCTAATGAGGGCTTCTAGCAAATCGCCTCCAGTTTCATCGAGTGTATCTTTTGCCTCTTTGTATGAGACGTTGGCACGTTCCATTATAAGATCAATTTTTTCAAGTGATGTACTCATATCTTGCCTCCTTGTTTTATTTTATATGTCAAGTATACAGACCTGAAATTAGAATCTCCTCTCTATTAGATTAAAATGAAACTAAAAGTTGGTTAAAGACATTAAAAATGCCCCTTGGACCAAACCAGAGGTTTAAGGTCAGGGGCATTTAAATATTTGTTTATTGGCCTACTTTAAAGAATTTTATTTCTTCGGCCAATTTTTCCATTTCTGCTGTAAGAGTGTCTATATCAGTTGTATTGTCATTCAAGGATTTTGCAATTATTTCAAAGGACTCATAAGAAGCGTTGATAAGTGTTTCTATCTCCACTGAATTATGGGCAATATCACTAACTGCTTTTGTGATTTCCTCAGAAGCTTCAATTTGCTCTCTGGATGTTGCTGAAACGGCTTTAATATGTTCAAGATTTGCTTTGGCTTTTTCCAATATTTCATTAATGCTGGTTTTAACCTTATCAGAAATTGAAATACCCTCTTGGACACTCACAGTTACCTTATCATTTGCCTTTTGAACAACCTTAACCTCTTGTTGAATGTTTTCAATGATACCCTTGATCTTATCTGTTTCCGAACTGGTTTGTTCTGCCAATTTTCTAATCTCATCAGCAACAACTGCAAAACCCCTTCCGGCTTCGCCAGCTCTTGCCGCTTCAATTGCAGCATTTAATGCCAGTAAGTTTGTCTGTTCAGAAATTGAATTGATGGTCACCAAAATACCACCAATATCTTCAGATAACTTGGATAATTTTAAGATTTGAGTATTGGCATTGACAACATTGACATCAATTGTATTCATGTTGGCGTTCATGGCTTCAACACTTGTGTAACTGGTTGTTGCAATCTCACTTGTCTTTTCAGAATACTCAAGTGCAGCCTCAGTCTTTTCAAATGAATCTCTAGTGGATGCCAAAATTTCTTCAAGCCCTGCAAGGGATTCTTCTGTACCTGCGGCCTGGCTCTTAACATTGTCAAGAACTTCACTTAAGCTCTTTTGAAGCTGGTCAATCCCCAAGGATACCGGTGCTGAAATCTCATTCATGTAGATACTATTTTCACCATGAATAACATTGTCCATACCTTTATATATACGGTCATTGCTAACTTCTGCTCTTAAAATAACTTGGCTAATTTCAGAAATTACTTGATGTGTCTTCTCAATAAAGCCATTATAGTGGTCACCCATGACACCAAATTCGTCTTTGCTCTTAATATTAATTCGAGCTGTCAAATCACCACTTGAGCCAATTTCAAAAGCCTCTCTAAACTGTTCAATAGATTTTGCAAGTTTTTTACCAATAAAGATTGCGATGAATGCTGCACCTATAATGGCAATAAGGCCAATCACAGTAAATATAAGCGTCAACTTGCTCAAATCTGAATATATTTCAGATAGAACTGGGTTTGCTGTTAAATACCATCCATTACTGAGTTTATAGTATGACATTATTTTCTTCTTGCCCTGGTAGGTGTAGTTCAATAGTCCAGACTGGTCTCCTTTTAGAATATCATCTGCCAAATAACTGAGTTCACCACCAGCCAATTCTCTAAGATTTGTTGCCTTTTCATCAGGATGATATAGGAAGTTAAAGTCCTTATCCATCAAAGTTACATAACCTGTGTCATATATTTTGATTTGACTTAATCGTTCCCTTAAGGCATCAAAGAAAAACTCTGCACCTGCAACACCAACCACTTTGCCATCTTTCACAACACTTTTACTATAAGATATAATTGTAGCATCCCAAGGTTCCCAATAATAAGGTGCTGTCCAGTTAACGCCATTGTCTATGGCACCTTGGTACCATTCATCACCTGCATAACCTGATTCTCTTACATTATACTCACCTTCACGGTTATAGGACCCATTCTCTTGACGTGTAAAAGACAAGGTTCCAGGATTCTTAATGGTATCATCGTCAAAGATAATCCAACCGCTTTTGGCTGAAAATGTGTCAATGGCACCGATAATCACCGGGCTAATACTGGCTTTATACGCTTCCATTTCCATTTCATTACTTTTAATCTTATTCAAATCCATATTGGTGAGTACAATATTCGCAATTTGATCCGTCAATGTGGTTATTTCATTAATAGATAGTTCAATGTCATGTGCATTGCCATCTACTACCCCCATTAAATTTTGCTCTGCATCTGCAATTAGAATCGATTTTACACTAAAATAAGATACTGACCCCATAATCAAAACAAGTACAAAAGAAGTTAACATAATTGCGAGAATAATTCTTGTTGATATTTTTTTCATAAGCTTCACCCCTTACAGAATTTTCAAAACTAACCCACTTAGCTCTATCTCTTATGTATACCTCTAAAAAGACAAAAAAAACAGAAAGTCCAGTATTATTGATGACAATACTGAACTTTCAATTTATATTTGATTTTATTAAGCTTTAATTAGATGCTACGCTCTTTTTTTACACGTACTCTTTTTTTATCGCCATCCGACTTACCATCTTTATATGGCTTATCTTTGTAGCTTTTCTTTGGTCTAGAGCCATCAGAATCACTATTGCTTCTAAAGCTTCTGTGGTCTTTGCCTCTATCCTTGCCACCTCGTTCTTTGCCTCTTTCCTTGCCTCTATCTTTTGCACGCTCAATTGAAATTGGCTTACCTTTGATATGGCGTTGATCCATTCTTTCTAGCACTCTATCTGCATGACTTTCTGGAATTTCAACAAATGAGAAAGAGTCATAGATGTCTACACTACCGATTAAGCTGCCATCGATATCAGCTTCATTAGCAATTGCACCTACGATGTCTCTCGGTCTAACATGATGATTGTTACCCACGTTAATGTGCATACGAATCATTGTACCCGAGTTTCTGCCTTTGAACTTAGAACCCGATCTTGAATCTGATCTTGAATCCGAACGCTGATTGTTATTTTTTGCTTTTTTCTCATTGTCAATCGAATCAATTTCTTTTGCTTTCTCCATTTCTAATTCCATCTGGAGTAAAGCAGCTGCGATTTCAACTGGTGAAAAAGCTTCGTCTGAAAACTCTTCAATAATTCTGATAAATTTAGCATCAAGTCCAGATTGAATACGCTCTTTAACCCTTCCAAGGAACAATTCACGCTTCATAGCTTCAATATCTGTAATTTTAGGAATTGGATGATGAACAATATCTGATTTTGTGTATTGCTTGATATTTCTAAGCAAATGGTATTCTCTGTAGGTAACAAATGTAAAGGAAATACCTTCTTTGCCTGCTCTACCTGTTCTACCAATTCTATGAACATAGTATTCTTCATGGCTTGGCATATCATAGTTGAAAACAGCTTCAACATTTTCAACGTCAAGTCCTCTAGCTGCTACGTCTGTCGCTACTAAAAGCTCGATATCGCCACGTTTAAATTTGTTGATAACGTTCATTCTAAGGGTCTGCTTCATATCACCATGAATTTTATCACACTGGTAACCTCTGGCTTGAAGCATATCGGTTACTTCATCAACACGTTTTTTTGTATTACAGAAAACAATTGATAACTTGAAATTATAAATGTCAACAAGTCTACTTAAAATTTCAAGCTTATCTTTATCCTTCATTTCCAAATAAACCTGCTTAATGCTTGGCGTTGTCAATTCTTTATGAGCAACTTTTAAGATTTCAGGATTTTTTTGGTATTTATTGATAATATTCATGATTTCTCTTGGCATTGTTGCAGAGAAGAGCATCGTTTGGATATCGTGATCCACATCATCAAGAACGAGTTCAATATCTTCTCTAAAGCCCATGTTGAGCATCTCATCTGCTTCATCTAAAATAAGCATTTTTAAATCTGCAAATTTAAGGGTTTTTCTTCTAAGATGATCTAATACTCTACCTGGTGTACCAATGACGATATGAACACCCTTTCTAAGACCTCTGATCTGTCTTTCGATATCTTGTCCACCGTAAATTGGCATGATGCTTACGCCTTTTTTATACTTCGCAATTTTGCTTACTTCCTCAGAGATTTGTACAGCAAGTTCACGGGTTGGGCAAAGTACAAGTGCTTGAACGCCACGATTGTTTTCATCAATCGCTTCAAGCATCGGAATTGTAAAAGCGGCTGTTTTTCCTGTGCCCGTCTGTGCTTGTCCTACTAAATCTCTACCCTCTAACGCTACGGGAATTGCCATTGTTTGTATAGGAGTTGTTTCCTCGAATCCCATAGCTTCAACGGCTCTCAAAATTTCTTCTGAGACTTTCAGTTCACTGAATTGAATTTTATTCATTTAATTGTTCCTTTCTCAATCTTACATCCACAGAATTCTGGATGCCTTACGATCCAGAAAGATTTTCTGCTAACAAATGGTTAAAAGATGCGCCTTCGCACATCTTTAATAATCATCTGAGTATTATTAACAGTTGCGAAATCCGATGATTTCATCAACAAGTTATTATATCACACTTCCATTTTTCATGCTAATGTTTTTTTAAAAATTTCTGAATTAGATTAAATATCCCTGGTCAAAGGCCTGTAAATTCAGGTCTACCAGTTTGGAGGGTACATGGTCTGAAATGACTTCTTTCCATAAATCAGGTTCAAAGTCCAAACATTTGGCCAACATCCCAAGGAGAAAGACATTAACCATCTTAGAACTGCCTAAAGCTTCACAGCTTTTTAGGGCATCATGTGCTTTTAAGTGAAGATCAGCTCTAAATCGCGTCTTGTAATCATGAGGGTAGGGTTGCTTTTCAGCGATGGCAAACACCGGATAGATTTCACTACAATTTAATAAGACCTGTCCCTCTGCTTTAAGAAAGCTCTGCCACCTTAAACCTTCAAGAGGCTCAAGGGCCATGAGAATATCTGCAGTGCCCTTTTCGATATTTGGCGAATGGATGACTTTTCCGTATTTAACACTCCCCCATACTTTACCGCCTCTTTGCGAGAGGCCCACCACATCATTGGACTTTACATCGGCACCAGCGCGACTTGCAACCTCGCATATAATTTGAGTTGTCATAACAAGGCCTTGACCACCTACGCCTGCTAAGATGATATTCATCTTACGCCTCCTCTCTTGTCGATTTAATTGCATTTACCGGGCATACCTGTGAGCACACAGAACAACCAACACACATTGACGGGTCTATAGAAGACTTGAGCTTATCAATCCCTTCATAGGCTTTCATGTGAATTGG
>NZ_JBVBZF010000148.1:0-8322 GCF_057447755.1 Fusibacter sp.
AGTTCAAAGGTTGCTGCGGCTAAAGTGACTAATGGCATTCTCTTGGTAATTGCATTGTTTGTGGGTATTCTATCCTTCATGCTTTTAAATAAAGGAATACGAAATCCAATTAACGCCCTAATTGAAGACTTAAAAGATTTGTCAGAGGGAAATGGTGATTTAACCAAACGGATTGAAAGTAAAAGCAAAGATGAAACAGCCGAGATGATACACTATTTCAATAAATTTATTGGTAATATTCACGGTATCGTAAAAGAAATCTCAAAGATATCAATTGTCTTATCAGATAATATGAATGCCATAACAAATACAACCGAAGAACTTACAAAATCCACGGAAATGATTGCAATGTCATCTATGGACGTGGCAGAGGGTTCCGTACTTCAAAACACGAAGCTCGAAGAATTGAATTCCCTAGTGGAAAAGATTAAGCTGGATATTGAAAATGTTTCTCATAAAGCACTTCAGACGCTTAGATCATCTGAGAGATCTCAAGAATCTGTTCTTAATGGTGATCGACAAGTATCTACTCAATCAGATGAACTCGCTATGTTTGTGAATTCCATAAAGTCAGCTTCCAACACGGTAGAAGACTTAAATCAATCTTCTGAAGAAATTAAAGCAATTGTTGACCTGATTCACAGTATATCTTCACAGACAAACTTACTTGCCCTTAATGCATCTATTGAGGCTGCCAGAGCTGGAGAAGCAGGACGTGGCTTCGCTGTTGTAGCAGATGAGATAAGAAAATTAGCTGAAGAAACATCGGTATCAGCGAAAAAAATCAGTGAAATTGTTATGAGCATTGGCGATAAAACGATGAATGTAAAAACCTCAATGGATGAGTTAGTCGATAAAACAAAAATTCAAGAGCAGTCCATGGAGACATTGAAAATTGAGCTAAAAGAGATTTTAAATGTGTCGACAGTTACTTTGAATGAATCACAAGAAATAATGGGAATCTCAACTAAGGTAAATGATGAGTTTAATGTGATTACCCATTCGGCAAAAGATATTCAAGGAGTTGCGGTCCAAAACTCTGGCAATACTCAAGATGTTGCATCGGCAGTGGAAGAGCAAACAGCATCCTTTGAAGAAGTTTCCGCAAATATAAGTTCAATTAATGAAATGGCAGATGAGTTAACAAAAATTGTAGGCAAATTTAAAATATAATTTAGGAATACAATTTGATTTAAGTGAGGTATAAGAATATGAAAGTAGGCTTAATCAGGTGTATGCAAACAGAGGATATGTGTCCTGCGACCACTTGTTTTAAAGTAATGAACACAAAAAAGCTAGCCTTCGAAAACATTGAAGAGGACATTGAAGTTGTTGGTCTCACCACTTGTGGTGGATGTCCTGGAAAAAAGGCAGTTACTCGAGGTGCGGAGATGGTTAAAAGAGGAGCAGACACAATCGTTCTAGCATCGTGTATAACTAGAGGAAATCCAATAGGATTTGCTTGTCCTCACGCAGAGCAAATGATAGCAGCAATTGAAAAAAAGGTAGGAAATGAGATAAGAATCATTGACTATACACAATAGTATGTTGCTATTTTAAGGGGGCTGAATTGTTTAAATGAGAAGAAAAGATAGAGAGATGAATACAGAGTTCGCAAAACGAGTTATTGATCGATCACGCTACGGTGTGCTTTCAATTCTTGATACCGGAAGCGGTACGCCATATAGCATTCCGTTATCGATAGTTCGAGATGATGAGCTTCTGTACTTTCATTCGGCAAAAGAGGGAACAAAAGTCGATTTGTTCTCAGGCAATAATCAAGTTAAGATTGTCTTCGTTGGAGAGGTTCATGTACCGAATCTTTTTACAACATCTCAACTAGATGAAATGACTAAAAATGAAGAGAAAACGGTGCAACTGATTAGCAGTGTATTCACAACTGAGTTCGAGTCTGCAATTGTAGACGGTAAGATACAAGAAGTCTTGGATACAGATGAAAAGATACATGCTTTAAAACTCATTTGCCGTAAATATACACCTGATAAAATGGCCTATTTCCAGCATGCAATAGATTCAGGTGAAAAATATACTCGAGTTTATCGAATTACGATGGACGTGGTAAAAGCGAAACGTAAAAAATATGATTCGGAAGGCAACGAGATGAAATGGGGAAGATTGGAATAGGTCGTTTTTGCACTTGCGATTTTAAGACTGATCATACGAAAAAAAAGCACCTTCAAATTTCATATGCAATCTTATAAAATAAAATTTTAGTATTGAATATGAAAGAGGTGTGAAAATGAAAATTGAAAAGAACATTACAGTAATTCCGCCCGACCCCAAGTATGACTCACGTATTAGGATTGAGCACAAGACCTTAAACGTAGCAGCATACTGCAGGGTCAGTACAAGATTTGAGCAGCAGGAAAACAGCTATGAAGCTCAAATAGCTTATTACACAAGAAAAATCGGAATGAACAAAAGTTGGAGCTGTGCCGGTATCTATGCTGATGAAGGTAAGGCAGCCACTGGTACGAAATACCGTGATAGCTTTAATGATATGATTGAGGACTGTTATGCAGGCAAGATTGATTTGATTCTAACAAAATCGATAAGTCGCTTCGCGAGGAACACGGTGGACTGCTTAAGGATTATTCGTGAGTTAAAAGAAAGACAAATCCGAATTCTATTTGAAAAAGAGAACATTGATACGATGGACAGTACTGGTGAACTGCTTATAACTATATTGAGTAGCCAAGCACAAGAGGAAAGCCGTAACTTGAGCGAGAATACCAGATGGGGTATCGTTCGAAAGTTTGAGCAGGGAATCGTTCAGGTAAATCATAACAAGTTTATGGGATACACAAAGAATGCAGAAGGAAAATTGGTTATAGTCCCAGAAGAAGCGGATGTTATCAGGAAAATATTTGACTTATATGCTCAAGGGCTTGGTATCTATAAAATTGCAAAGACTCTTGAGGATGACGGAATAAAAACAGCAACAGGGTTGAGCAAATGGCACAGCAGTACAATTCACAAAATGCTACAATGTGAAAAATACATTGGTGATGCAATCCTCCAAAAGACGTATACGATTGATTTTTTAACAAAGAAGAAGGTCTTAAATAATGGTTATGTAAAGAAGTATTATGTTCGAAACAGCCATGAGCCAATAATCAGCAGGGAGCAGTTTTATCAAGTCCAAGAAGAGTTGAAAAGGAGAAGCTGTACAGGTATAAACATTAGAAAAAGATACAGCTCAGCTTATCCACTAAGTGGGATTATAATCTGCGGCAAATGTAATGGCATTTATACGAGGGTGACTTGGCAGAAGAAAAATGACAAAGTCTATGTCTGGCGATGCCGAGAACGGTTGAAAACTGGAGCTATTCATTGTAAACGATCAGCAACAGTAAAAGAATCAGAAATGATAAAATTATTGATTGAGCTATTTAATTCAATTTTAAAAACCGATTCTGCTGAGGCGACAGTGTACCTGCTTAAAACAAAGGCTGCCCTTAGGGTAAAGATTGAAGATAAAGGAGAATTTGAAGAAGTCGATATAACAAAGCAATTACTGAATACTGTGATTGATAGGATTGTGGTTGATGATGATAAAACTGTAACTGTTCACTTTAAGTCTGGATTAACAATGGAAAAGACTTTATCATGACAATTGAATAATTGTTCAGAATAAAGCTCTCAAACCACTATAAGTTTGAAAGTTTTATTGCGCACAATTTTTACTGACTGGTAAAGTTGTAGCAGCACTACAGTGTCTCGGCCAAAGATGATGCCACTTGATCTACTAAGAGCGAAGATTGGTTTCAAAAAAGCGGATTTAAAAGCTCCGTTTTTAAGAAAAATTACCCTCCGCCAAGGAACCAGTAGGTCTTGCGAGCATCAGAAATGTCGCCTCAAGGCACGTGGAGTGCGTAGTGGGACTACGGAAAAAGGACTAATGTCTGATGGGAGTCCGAAAGGGGACTTTTATAGAAAGCAGCTGCTGTTTAGTTTTAAGAAGCGGAATAAGCAAAGTGCTTATTGGACTGGAGTAGCAGGGAATAAAGTAAAATGTGACACAGGGCACACGACGGTGAATGTGTGGATTTGAAAACCTATAGAGTGAGGTGAGATTCAGTAGGCAGTGCGCGCCGAAATGTAAGTAGAATCCACCATGAAGTACGTGATATTATTAAAAGAAACTAAGTTTTGCTCTTAATGTTTTGAGAATGTAAGATTTTTATAAATGGCATGATTTTCATCATAATACAGAAAAAATCATGCTAAAATTAAGAAAAAAAAAGACTTGGCTAGTTAAATATGTTCCACCTCGTATAAAATACTTGACTGACTATAAAACGGACTGTATACTGAAAAAGGTACCTCGAGTGCACGAGCGTATAGTGACAAAACTTAAAATCTGTGCTATAATTAATGTATAGAAAGAGAGTTTTGGAATAATAATATAGTGATCATACTCCGGTGACCCAAGGGCCCGGGGTTTTTTATTTGGGGGATAATATGGACAAGATTTATAAAACGACGAATTCACAAATGAAGAAGCTACGTTCTAGGGGTCTTATTATCAGTGGCAGCAGGGCAAAGCGTATTATAGAAGTGGAGAACTATTATAATCTTATCAATGGCTATAAGGATTTGTTCTTAGATAAGTCTTATACTGGTCCAGATGAAAAGTATCTAGTTGGAACGAATTTTTTTGAAATCTATGCATTATATTTGTTTGATCGTGAGCTTAGAAATATTTTCATGAGATACATTTTGGAGATTGAAAACAATGTGAAAAGCGTTTTGTCACATGAGTTTTCTCGTAATTATGGACATGACAATTACTTGAAGATAGCTAATTTTGATACGATTTTGAAACCTCATGAATCTCATAAAACTCAAGCACAGAAAATTGGTGAAATCACAGAACTCATAACAAATCTACAAAAAGAAATATCAAGACAGCTTTCAAAAAATAATCCAATGATTTCACATAATATGCTTACATATGGGTATGTACCTTTATGGGTTTTAGTTAACACTCTTACCCTTGGAACAATCAGTACTTTTTATAGCTATATGGTGCAGAAAGATCAAAATCAGGTTGGAAAGAAGTTTGGTATTAAACCAGATGAATTGACTTCGATTTTATTTATACTTTCCATATATAGAAATGCTTGTGCTCATGATGAGCGGTTATACAGTTTAAAGTCAATAAATAAAAAAGGTCGTCCGAATATGATAAAATCAAATTCGATCCATTCAAAATTAGGTATTCCAAAAGATTCTAGCGGAAACTATACGTGTGGAAAAAATGATTTATTTGCAATAGTTATAGTTCTAAAGTTAATGCTTCCGAAAACTTCATTTAATAAATTTTACTTTTCTATCAAAAATGAAATAGACAAACTTGATAAGCAATTAAATACAATATCTATCATTGAAGTATTAAGTAAGATGGGATTTCCTAATAATTGGATTGACATTAAGAATATATAATTTATTTTGTCAATCAGATGGTAGCTATACAATTTTAGAATTAAATATTAGAATCGGTCACACAATCATTGTGTTGATTAAAAAAACTATGATGACTTTTATGCTCAAAACTATTTAAGATTTGAGTATAAGAGTCATTTCTTATTGAATGAATAATCATTTTATGAGAGATATCAACTTTTGACGGTACCGTTGAATACGTCGGTGATTTAGTAAAAGATAGTAGAAATATTAAACAGAAGACCATTTTTGTAATCCCACGAAAATGGTCTTCTGTCTATATATCGCCCAATTATGACTCTGGATATCACATCCATTTTCTAACGAAAACATGAGTATTTCTTTAATGTTTGTTATATCAGTGTTATAATGTAAATGGAAATTTACAGAAATAGCAAGGAGGGCCAAATGAAAATCAAGTATGATAGGCTATGGAAAATTCTGATTGATAAAAAAATGAATAAAACGGATTTGAAAAATCAATCAGGAATTACCTTCAATGTGTTGGCTCGACTTAGTAAAGGTCAGGCAGTTAATTTAGAGAGTTTATATAAAATCTGCAAATGTCTTAATTGCAATATTGGCGACATTATGGAATTTGAGTTTGAATAGAAAAAACTGATAGAAAGGATTGAGCTCATGGGGAAAAGAGATTTGTCTGAAGAGGATATCAAAGCAAGATATATTACGCCTGCAATAACTGATGCAGGGTGGGATATTAAAAAGCAAGTACGATTGGAATATGCATTTACAGCGGGTAGAATCATACTTCGCGGTAATATAACTGCAAGAGGTAAAAAGAAACGAGCAGATTATGTTCTGTTTTATAAGAACAATTTTCCAATAGCGGTTATTGAGGCAAAGGATAATAATCACGCTGTCGGTGCGGGCTTGCAACAAGCTATTACATACGCAAAAGCTTTAGATATAAATTATGTCTATGCGTCTAATGGGGATGGTTTCGTTGAGCAAAACCTTATTACAGGTGAAGTTAAAGAAATTAGCTTTGATGCGTTTCCGTCACCAGATACACTTTATAAAAGATATTTGAAAGATAAGAATGTAAATGAAACTGAGGAAAAGGTTCTTCTGGAACCATATTACTATGTGCCTAATTATAAAACCCCAAGGTACTATCAGCGTGTTGCAATTAATAGAGCTGTTGATGCTATAGCAAAGGGGCAAGAGCGTGTTTTGCTAGTTTGTGCAACGGGAACAGGCAAGACTTATATGTCGTTCCAGATTATATACAGGCTTTGGAAAGCTGGCGTCAAAAAGAAGATTCTGTTTTTAGCAGATAGAAATGTACTTGTCGATCAAACCATATCAGGTGATTTTAAGCCTTTTGGTGGGAAAATGACGAAGGTTGAAAATAAAAAGCTAGATAGTTCTTATGAAATATACCTTGCGCTTTATCAGCAATTATCTGGTGAAGAAGGCGAAGAAGCATACAAACAGTTTCAACCGAATTTCTTTGACCTTATCGTTATTGATGAGTGTCATAGAGGCAGTGCAAAGGAAGATTCAGCATGGAGAAAAATATTAGATTACTTTTCTTCAGCAACTCATTTTGGCTGTACGGCTACACCGATTGAAACCAAAGAAGCTTCAAGTCAGACTTATTTTGGCGAACCAATATATGAGTATTCTTTAAAACAAGGTATTGATGATGGATTTTTAGCACCTTATAAAGTCATCAGAGTTGGTTTAGATAAGGACTTAGAAGGCTATAGACCTGAAAATGGCAAAGTTGATAAGAATGGATATGTCATTGAAGATCGAGAATACAACATTAAGGATTTTGACAGATCGCTTGTTATTGAACAGAGAACCAAAGTAGTCGCTGCAAAGATAACTGAGTTTTTGAAGAAGACCAATCGATTCAGTAAGACGATTGTTTTTTGTATTGATATTGAACATGCTGAACGAATGCGACAGGCTCTAATTAACGAAAATAAAGACTTATATAAAGAAAATGAAAAATATATTATGCGCATTACAGGCGACAACGACGAGGGAAAGGCCCAACTTGAGTACTTTATTGATGAAGAAAGCACCTACCCTGTGATTGCAGTAACAAGCAAATTGATGACGACTGGTGTAGACGCTAAGATGTGTAAGCTGATTGTGCTTGAAAACAACATCAATAGCATGACAGAGTTTAAGCAAATAATTGGAAGAGGCACTCGACTTCTTGAAGAGTACGGGAAAACCTATTTCACAATTATGGATTTCAGAAATGCAAGCAGACTTTTTGCTGATCCTGCATTTGATGGCAAGCCTGAAGTGGTTATTGATTTAGGTAACGATGATCCAGTGGGTGAACCAGAAGCTGAGGATATAGACTATGCAGATGACGAAGACCCAAAAGGTAATGATGGAACAAGGGAAACTGAAGGCGGTTATACTGTAGGTGGGTCAGAAGGTTTTGATGACGAGGATAAGCCAAAGAAATATTATGTTGGTGATGTAACTGTAAAAGTACTTTCAGAAAGAGTTCAATACGTAGACAAAGACGGTAAGCTTATTACAGAGAGTTTGATCGATTATACGAAGAAAAATATCCTACAGCAATACGCTCGCCTTGATGATTTCCTCAACACATGGACAAAGGCTCAGAAAAAACAAGCGATTATTGATGAACTTAGAGATGAGGGCGTTTTACTTGATGCTGTAAAAGAAGAGCTTGGTATAACAGAGTTAGATGACTTCGATATTATCTGTCATTTAGCATATGATCGCCCACCCCTTACGAAGGCTGAGCGAGTAAATAATGTTAAGAAGAGGCACTACTTGTTTAAGTACTCCGAGCTTGCACAACAAGTATTAGAAACACTTTTGGAAAAATATGCA
>NZ_JBVBZF010000149.1:0-8311 GCF_057447755.1 Fusibacter sp.
CATTAAGGGACCAATCTCTGCTGGTCTCTAGGGAAAAGAGATGTCAATCTGACGTTATTGATGTTTAAAATTTGGGCGGTTAATCTTTCGAGTCCAATTGCCAAGCCGCCATGGGCAGGTGCCCCGTATTTAAAGGTCTCCAAATAAGAGGCATAGATCTCTGGATTCAGGCCCTTATATTTGATACTCTCAACGAGTTGGTCATAGTCATGGATACGCTGTCCACCAGTTGTTATTTCCAGTCCCCTAAAGAGGAGGTCAAAACTGTGCGTTTCATTGTTCTCATAGCACTTTGTATACATGGGTCTCTTATGTCTTGGATAATGTGTGATAAAGACAAAGTCGCTATTGTAGTTTAATTTAATATATTCAGCGATTTGACGTTCCCCTTGAGGCTCTAGATCACCCTCGAGCGAGTCCCTCTGATAATGTGTTTTCAGGATTTCAATAGCTTCTGCCATTTTCAGTTTGGGAATCGTCTCTGGAACCTCTGGACATGCCATATTCAAAACCTCAAAATAAGGTGCGCCTTTAAGTTTAAGCGCTTTAAAAATAGCTTTAAGAAGAGATTCTTCAAGTGCCATAATCTCAAATTCATCTTCGATAAAGCCCATTTCAAGGTCCATACTGACATACTCGTTGAGATGTCTTGCAGTGGCATGTTGCTCTGCCCTGTAAACAGACCCGATTTCGAATACGCGCTCAAAGCCTGCGACAACCATCATTTGCTTGTAAAACTGAGGGCTCTGTGCAAGATAAGCGCTTTCACCAAAATAATCGAGCTTGAAGATTTCTGCACCACCCTCAGCACCCTCCTTGACAATTTTGGGCGTGAACATTTCCAGAAAACCATTTTCTTCTAAAAAACTTCTGAAAGCCTGTGTGATAATGGCCTGAAGCCTAAAAATTGCTTGATTTTGAGCATGTCTCAAAGACAACACCCTATGGTTCAATTGTGTTTCGAGGTTAATGTCTAAGGCATCCCCATTTATTTGGATTGGCAAATCATTTTCAACGCCACTTCGGACTTCAAGGTTTTGCGCCTGCAACTCAAAGACTTGATACTTGTTCTTGGAACCACAAACGCGCCCTTCAACCATCACAATGCTCTCAAGTTTTATGCCTTTCAAGTACTCAGGCGTCCCCTCAAATACACATTGTACAAGCCCTGTTCGGTCTCTCAATATGATGAAGGTTACAGATTTTAAAACCCTTATACGATGGACCCAACCTTCAATCTGGACGACCTCATCTATATGTCTTTGTAAGTTCGAAATTAATACTCTCATTTTTAGCCTCCTTAAGAATAAAAAAATAAGCCCCTTGAGCACGTCTGCTCAAGGGGCGAATATCGCGGTACCACCCTTGTTTAAAATAGAAAAGACAACTGACAAATTGTGATGTTTATAGTCATTTAACGCCAACACTATGTTTTGTCGTTACCGTTTTCATCTTACTGCTTTTCACAAACCAAACATTTTTGCACAAAGCTGGATGAGAACTAATCCTATATAACAAAAAAACCCTCGCTCCACAAGGAGTGAGGGATCACGGTGCCATCCTATTTTTTACTTAGGTCCCTATAACGGGGGATAGCCGTTCGTCCCTACTAAGTTTCAAGACGACGCTTCAGAGATGTCTTTCACCATATGATTTCATTTGAGTCTCACACCATCACTCAATCGCTTTTTTCCATCCATATCGCTACTCTTCTCATCAAAAGCTTTAATTCGAATTTTATTTCACTCATTCTACCAAACCCAAAATACATTGTCAAATACATTTTAAATTCTCATCCTGTATTGCTGTCTGATTTTTAATATGAAATAATAGTGGTATAAGTATTATAGTTTAAATCAAGGAGGCATTTATGAATTTTCCAGAAAAACTAGCAGTCGCCAATCTTCCGACGCCCATTTATAAACTTGAGCGCCTTTCTCAAAAACTCAACAAGAATATATACATCAAAAGAGATGATTTCACCGGAAACGAATGGTCTGGCAATAAAATCCGCAAACTTGAGTATGCAATGCAGGAAGCCATTTCTCAAAAGGCATCTCTCATCATTACCTGTGGCGGCCTTCAATCCAACCATGCCCGCTCCACAACGGCGATCGCAAATCACCTTGGCCTAAAAACACATCTGGTCTTAAGAGGCGAAAAACAAAAGCACCCAGTGGGCAATCTTCTACTCAATGAAATCATGGGGGCCAAAATATCTTATCTTGATCCAGATTTTTTTAATGACAACTATTTAGATTACATGCAAACCTTAAAAGAGGCGTATGCAAACAAAGGTATCGTGGCCTATGTAATTCCAATGGGAGCATCAAACGGTATTGGAAACTTTGGCTATTACAACTGCTATCAAGAAATTAAACATCAAGAGCAGTCTTTAGATATGAAATTTGACACCCTAGTGGCTACAGTGGGTTCAGGTGGTACATACGGTGGTCTTTTTATGGGCAATGTCCTTGATCACTACGCTAAAAAAGTTGTCGGTTTTAACATCTCTGCTACACCAGAATACTTTCATGCTGAGGTCTCAAAAATCTTAACTGAATCCTTTGACATATTAAAAACCCCTCCTCATTTTGATCCTAATGAAATTCAAATCATTGGTGGCTATGAGGGCATAGGTTATGCTTTGACTCAACCATATGAACTTGAATTTATCAAGGAAATCGCACAATTGGAAGGGGTTATATTAGATCCTGTTTACACTGGAAAAGCCTTTCGAGGTCTTTGTAAAGAAATTGAGAATGGTCGATTTGACAAATCTGAAAATATACTATTCATCCACACGGGTGGCTTAACAGGACTCCACAGCTTTAACACCAAATTCGAGTTTTAGAGCAATGATCTTTTGGGCTTAAGAAATAGGGGCCCAAGAATTTGATACGCTTCTTGAGCGAATTTTGGATACCTCTGGTCAAGAAAGACCGCGCCAAACCTCGTGACCACTGCACATGTACCAAAATAAAATATGCCAATCTGTGGTGTTAAGATGGTGAAATCAACAATACTGTGGACCAGTAAAAAGGTTAGTAATCCAGTTAAAATCGGTGCCATTCGTATGCGATTATGATTGAGAAGCCATAGGGTATTGATCAAATACATCATTTGATAAACCACCAGGATCAGACCTACCACGCCTAAACTCGCCCCAATGGATAAAAATAAATTGTGACCATGAACCTCTTGAATTCTCGGATAAATCCCCAGTATTCCACAGCCGAATATTGGGGAATCTTTTATAAGTTCTATACAATTCTGCCAAATTAGATCCCGTGAATTATAGGTTTCAAATAAGTTAAAAAATGAGCTTATGCCAATCGTTGAAAGCCCTAAGAAAAAAGATAAAAACAACCAGGTTCTCTTACTGTGCTTTAAAACCGCAAAGACAAGAGCCGAACAGAAATAAGCAGCCATTGCGCCCTTTGAACCTGTAAGAACAAGACTGGATAAAAATAAAATATTTCCAAAAACGATCAACTTTCTTTTACGATAACCCGAGTGTTCAAGGAAGTAAAAGCTGAGTAATGACATGATACCAAACCAGTCTCCTGCAACATTTGGATTGCCAAAGGTACTCATAATCCTATAGTTTTCTATGGTTGGAAAATAGGTTGGATTCCAAAACACTTTCACGAGCCAGTTCATTTCAAACTGAGTGGATATGATTTTTTCCAAAATTCCCAAGACTGCCGGAATAAGTGATATTACCCAAATTTCCCTTAAAAGTCGATGTATTTTTTCAAAACTCAAAAGTGATTTATTAACCCAACTAATGAGTACGAGATACAATATAAATATAAAACTTGCTGCAAAAGACATCAAATCTTTATTATAAACGGCTGAAATTATTGACCAAAAAAATAAACCGATTACCCCAATATTGATTGGGTGCAAAACGATTTTAAAAGGTTTTTTGATTAATTGAAGCCCATGAACGAGCAATGGTACCCATGCTGTAAATGGTGACCCTATGATTAGTAATAGACTGCGATTCAAATATTTCACTCCTTAATTATGCCTCACTAATCTTAGCAGACTATTAGAAGAGTTTCAATACTTATTTACGCCTCAAAGATTACAATTTTGAAACCTAGTGACATCATCAGTCCCTTGTATTATAAGACTGATAAATCACGCTTTATTTTTGCCACCAAAGCTTCAATTTGATGTCTTCTTGAAAAATCAACACGCTCTGAATAAGCCCTTAACATCCCCTTCTCATCAGGTGATCTTTTGGCTTCTGGTTTTAAACTTATCTTCAATTTCATCATCTGCATCAAAAATTTGTCTATATTTCCAAGGCGCTCAAAATCAAAACCACCTCTAAAATAATAAAAATGATCTCTTGCAATTGCCTTGCCCTCAAAATTAAGTCTATAGATTTCCTCACTTGTTTCCGCTCTTATCGGTGTTGCACCAACTGCATAATAGTAAGCCCTAGGAGAGATGTCACTGTCACAAACTTTCCAAAATTCTTTTAAGCCCCATATACCGCCTGCATAGAGGCTACCGCCAAAAATGATTGCCTTGTATTGCTTAATTTCTTCTAAAGCTTTCGACTTATAATCTTCAATGGAAATCAGATCAAAGTTCAAAGCCTCTGATAACCAAGCGGCATACCTCTTGGTATATCCAGTTTTCGAAGCGTAGACAATTATGCCCTTCATTTTAATCCTCCTATGCAAAATCAATCAAGTCCATCCACAGCCCTTGTGAGCTTATCCAATAGTTCAAAGAGTTGGTGTACTTCAGCTTCCTCAAATGTCTCAAACAAATTTTTAAAAAACTCTAAATCCCCCTCTGCCCGGTTAGTCCAATAGGCATCACAAAATTCAGTCATTTCCACACGAACCGCACGCTTGTCCTCACTGTCTTTACTCAATTTTATAAAGCCCTTACTTTCAAGCTTCAAGGCAATTTGCTTCACGTTTTGATGGGAAGATCCCATGCGTTTGGCCAACGTTTTCAAAGTCGGCGGAGAATCGAAAAATTCTCCAAGCACAGCCATTAAAAACCATTGTTTGGTTGTAAGACCATGTCTAGCAAAATCTTTATCCATAATGGCTTGAAATTTATTGGCAAGATAAAATAAATTACCAAAAATATAGGTTTCTTTTTTTATTAGTGACATTATACAACCCCTCGTTAAGTTTAGATTTTACACGATTCTTTAATTAGATAATATATTACCTTTGAGTTTTTGTCAAAACATATGCAAATCGTCACAAAATCATCGAGAATCATAGTTCTCTAGACCTATAAATTTCGCTTAAAAAATCATGAAATGGGTATTAATTAAAGATGGAAGCGCATGAACGGGAGGTGTTTTTATGCGGTTGATAAATAAGGGGATGAGCTTGTTTATACTATTATCGCTTCTACTCTCACTTTTGATGGTTCCCGGATTTTCCGATACTTCAACCATCAACATTACAGTGAATGGAAACAAGCTCGAGTTTCAAGATGCCCTGCCTACAATCATTGATGGACGTACCATGGTTCCAGTAAAAGTAGTTGCAGAAGCATTGGGGGCACAAGTCGCTTGGATCGCGACAGAAAGAAAAGTTTTAATTCAATTGGATGACACACTTGTTTCACTTGTCATCGACCAAAAAGAGGCTAAAAAGAATACAAGCAAAATTACCTTGGATGTACCGGCACAAGTTGTGGGCGGAAGAACTATGGTTCCGCTTAAATTCATTGGGGAGGCACTTGGTGCACAGGTTACATGGCTATCAGAAACAAGAACGGTTGCAATCGTTCCTGGAAACAATCTTGTTTCAATAACCGATTTCAAGAATCAAGCAGAATATCTACTACCGGATAAAAAGAGCTATGAATGGCAGGCTGTTTCAACAGATATCAAGTATCCAAAAGGCACGATTTTTAGAACAGGTCCCAATAGCAATTTAACGATTAAAACAAATGACGGATCTAGTGTTTTTTTAGAAGCTGATACGATGCTTGCTGTTAAGGAACTGACCTACAATGCAGTTTCAAAGGCAAGAGAGAGCAAGTTTTCTCTATTGGAAGGCGAGGCATGGGCAACAGTCGTGAAGCAGACACAGGGGTCTGTCTTTTCAATTGTAAAAGGCACAGAAACGGTTTCAGCAAAAGGGACCATTTTTAAAATCGGTAAGCGAATTTCTGTTTTAAGTGGAAGCGTTTCTAGAAAACAGGGCAACGCTGAACAAATGCTCCCTGTGGGTACCATATACAGTGAAGAATCCGGCGCTGTCTTTGAGCCATCCGATATTATAGACAATCCAGAAGTTGCATTATGGAGTCAAAAGATTTTAGATGAAGCTCAGATAAAAATTGCAAATACGCAAGCTGCGCTTTTAGAGGGCATGGGGGAAACAGGCCAAGGCAATCCGATTTTTAATGAAATGCAAAATGCATTTCAAATTGCACAAGAAAAGGGCATTTGGAATCAGTTTGAATATCGACAGGCAATTCCTGTATTAGGGACTGCACAGAATCCAGATGTCAACGAGACCTTTATTAACACACAAGCCAAGATTGTCAAGGCAATACAAAGTGGCAAACTTATTTTATCAGATCAAGAAAAGCAAAATCTCTTGGCAAATCAACAGGGACTCTTAGAAGAAATTAGAAATACAGTTCAAGTTATGAAAAATATCAATTTGCAGGGTGAAAATAACTTTGATGCACTGTTGGATATGACTGAAAGTATTCAAGCTGAAATTCCATCAGACATTCAAATTCCAGACTCTGTAAGACCTGATTTAAATTTTGATCTTGCATTGCTTCCTAAAAATCTCAAGATTACAAGCAATACCAAATTGCCTCCAGGCGTGGTTTTACCGCCGGGTGTTGAAATTGAATCAGGTGTCATCCTTCCTATTGGTATTAAAATTTCTAAAAACGTCCAAATTCAAAATAACGTCAAATTACAGGATTTCACTGAGTTAGGTGATGGTGTCAAGCTTCCTGACCAAATAGAACTTCCTAAGGGTGTTATGATTCCAAAAGGCTTTGATGTGACAGGATTCAATTTGCCTGAAGGTACCTATTTTGAACAAGGATACCAGTTCAAGGATGGTTTTAATGTCCCACCAATGGCAGATTTACCAGTAGGTTTTAAACTTTCGAATAGTATGACATTTACTGGGCCAGCAAAACTACCGATGAACACTAATGTCTCTGGCTTCAATTTACCACAAGGTGTAACTGTTGCTGAAAACTTTGGCCCATGGACCGATTTTGAAGCTTTTGTACCAGAAGATGTAAATGTAGTGAGCAAGATGGCATTAGGTGGCGTTTCACTACCTGATGGCTATATTCCACCAGAGGGTTTCGTACCACCTGTAAACTGGAAACCAGATAGCAACTGGCAACCTGGAAACCCTAATGAAATCCCAGAAGGATGGGAATTGATGAACGCTAACATGGCTGAAATTAAGCCGGAATTCATGAATTCATATGAAGATGGTGTTAATCATTTGTTCTATGGTGATCTCGCTAAGCCTAAAAATTTTGTTTTTCCAGAAGGTTTATTGCCAACAGATAATTTTAATCCGCCTGATGGTTGGCAACCACCAAATGAATGGCAGCCACCAAGCGGCTGGCAAGCACCCGAATATTGGAAATTGCCAGAGGATTGGACACCACCACTTGGCTATGCAAGTAAGCCATTTGAATGGTCAAGCAACTCTGACGGTACATTGAATCCGCCATCCAACTTTAACCCACCTGAATGGTGGACGCCACCTGCAGGCTGGGAATATGGTGATCCATTACCTGATGGTTCAGCACCTTGGCAGCAGCTACCGCCTATGGACTATCAACCACCTGAAGCTTTTATGCCAGGCGGATTTATACCATATGAAGGGTTTGTCCCACCTGAGGGCTTTATGCCGCCTGAAGGTTTCGTGCCTCCGGATGGCTTTATGCCACCAGAAGGCTTTGTACCGCCTGATGGTTTTAAACCACCTGAAGGCTTCGAACCGCCTGATGGTTTTAAACCACCTGAAGGCTTTGAACCGCCTGATGGTTTTAAACCGCCTGATGGATTTGAACCGCCTGATGGATTCGAACCACCTGACGGATTTGAACCACATGATGGATTTGAACCAACTGATGGATTTGAACCACCAGATGGAAATCATCCACCTGATGGATTTGTTCCGCCAGATGACTTTAGTCCACCAGATGATGGTTTTGAGCCACCGGATGACTTCAGCCCACCTGATGATGGTTTTGAACCGCCAGATGAAGGGCCTCACGATGGTCCGCCAGATGGTCCAATGTAACCCATCCTTTTTAGCAC
>NZ_JBVBZF010000150.1:0-8237 GCF_057447755.1 Fusibacter sp.
ACCTTTGAAGTTATTGGAAAGACCAGAGATGATGCAGCTGGAGAAGCATTTGATAAGGTTGCAAGAACTTTAGGTCTTGGATATCCAGGAGGACCTTTAATTGATAAGATTGCAAGGGAAGGTAACCCTCACGCAATTGATTTTCCGAAAGCCATGCTAGATCAGGAAAACCTTGATTTTAGTTTTAGCGGACTAAAATCTGCAGTATTGAACTATATTAACTCGTGTAAAATGAAGCAAATTGAAATAAATATCCCTGATGTATGTGCCAGCTTTCAGGAGGCTGTTGTTCATATTTTAAGCTTTAAGGCCATGGATGCCATTTCTCAATCTGGTCATAATAAATTGGTACTTGCAGGTGGTGTAGCAGCCAACTCAGCCTTGAAAGAAGCTCTTGAAGTAGCTTGCAAGGCAAAAAATATAGGATTCTATTATCCACCCATGGCACTGTGCACGGATAATGCGGCAATGATTGGCTGTGCTGGATACTATAACTTTAGAGCAGGACATATTGGCAATATGACTGTAAATGCAATTCCGAATTTAAGAATAGGCACTAAAATGGGACTATAGTCCCATTTACTTTTTTGATGAAAATTAATGCCAAAAGGAATAAACTTTGTATTATGTAAACCGATGGTGTGTTCGAAGCAAAAAGTTTTAAAATAAGTACATTTGTGGATAATACTGTGGATACTGTGGAGCAATAGTGATTATAACCCTTTTGGTGAATGGTCTATGTGGATTAAAGTGTGGAAAACTGTGGATAACCTTGCTGATATGTGGATAGTTTTAAATGAGAAGCCTAATTCTCAATCATATTTAAAAAAAACACCGGAAAGTGTGGTAGACATAATCTGTAGAAAGTTAACCTATAAAATTCAAACTATTTAGAAAGTTCATCTTAGAGGCATAAAAAAAGCACTCATTTAAAATCGACCCCGCCATTAGTCCTTATTATAGGATAAATGGTAGAGTGAATTTTAAAGAGTGCTTTAAATTTTGTATTTACTCAAGACCTTCGCCGTTTAAATAATTAATAATATCTGCAATAGAAGTGAACTCTTCAGCAACTTCATCAGGAATTTCAATTTCAAATTCGTCCTCAATTGCCATGATGATTTCAACAGCGTCGATAGAATCGATATCCATGCTGTCAAAAGTAGTATCCATAGTAATTTCACTAGGATCAATAACACTTAATTGTTCAACGATGATTGCTTTTATTTTTTTAAACATAATAACCTCCTAATAATTGCGTGCCAATCTGAATGCCGTAGATGTCTCAGACGTAAGCGCCATTTCCCACATATGGTTACGTCTATACTTAATTTTTATTATAAAGAAAAAATCCTTTTTGTCTATATGAAATTTAGTTATATTTTCCTAGTAAATTTGAATAAATTATAATTTTTCTAATAATTCATCCAATTCTAGGTACTTATGTTCTATTTCAGCCTCAATTTGCTCAATTTCCTTTTGGACGGCCATTGCTTTTTCAGGTACTGAAAATATAGCTTCATCACATAATGCAATTTGTAACTCGTGTAGTTTCTCTTCCAAACCGTGCAGAAGGTCTTCTGTATTTTGTATGGCAATTTTATGGTTTTTTACAAGTTGTTTTTTTTCTTTTTCTTTTCGCTGCATTTCCTTTTGCTTTGTTTTTGTAAGCTCTGGGACTTCAGCAGGACTAGCGGTTGCCGATTCGGATTCTGTATTTTTTTCTATATAATAATCATAATTGCCCCAATAAACTTGAATACCGTCATGAGTGAGCTCAAAAATCTTGGTGCAGATTTTGTTGAGAAAATAACGGTCATGGGAGATGGTCAGAATAGTACCGTCATAATTTAGGAGTGCATCTTCAAGCGTTTCTTTTGCAAGAATGTCTAAATGATTTGTCGGTTCATCCAAAAAGAGGAGATTAGATGAGGAAAGCATGAGCTTTAATAAAGAAACACGGCTTTTCTCGCCACCACTTAATTGATAAATCTTTTTTTCATATTCATCACCTTTAAATAAAAAGGCGCCTAGAAGTCCTCTCACAGCTGTTAAGGAGAGTTCGGGATTCTCATCATGGATCTCTTCCAAAATTGTATGCTCTAAATTGAGATTTCTAAGTTCTTGATCATAATAGCCCGGTTCAATGTTGTGACCCAGCACTATATCGCCTTGATCTTTCTCTATTTCATTTAAGAGAACCTTGAACAAGGTTGTTTTGCCGACACCATTAGGACCGATAAGTCCAATTTTCTCACCTCTATAAATTTCAAAGGTAACATCCTTAAAAACAGATTTTTCATCATAAGACTTTGCAAGATTCTCCACCATTAGGACATCTTTGCCACTTTTGACACCTGCTTTAAGATCAATTTTGAAATGTTCCTTGAACAGCATAGGTTTGTTGACAAATTCAATTTGATCTAAACGCTTTTCTCTTGAGCGCGCACGCTTTGCAAGTTTTTCTGTCCCGCGTTCCTTAAATTTTCGGATGAGGTCTTCTTGCTTTTTAACCTCTTTTTGTTGTTGTTCATAATGACGTAGAGAAGCTTCATAAATTGCATTTTTCTGTTTAATAAATTGCGAATAGTTGCCATTGTACTCAGTGAGTTCTTGTGCTTCAATCTCATATATTTTAGTGGTAACTTGGTCTAAAAAATAACGATCATGTGAAATTAGGATAATAGTGCCGTTGTACTCCTTTAAATAGCCCTCAAGCCAACGGATTGCATCAATGTCAAGATGATTGGTAGGCTCATCAAGAAGCAGAACATCGGGTTGTTTTAAGAGCAGCCTTGCAACCCCAACGCGTGATTTTTGGCCACCACTTAGTTGATTGATAGGTCTTTTATGATCAATCTCATCAAAGCCTAGACCGTTGAGAATACCACGAATTTTACTTGAAATAGCATATCCATTGGCGTGGTCAAACGCATCTTGAAGGCTGGAATACTCATCTAATAATGATTTATAAGTAGATTCATCAGACTCGCTCAGACGAAGCTCCAGTGCTCTCATTTTGGTTTCTATATCAAAGATGTCCTTAAAGACCTCTTCACAATAGTCAAATGCTGAAATATCAAGATCGATGGCGGTATTTTGTTCAAGATAACCAACTGTGGTATCTTTTCCAATAAAGATGTCGCCGCCGTCCTTTGATTCTATTCCCATAAGGATTTTCATCAAAGTTGTTTTGCCTGCACCATTGATGCCGATGAGGCCAATTTTGTCTCCAGTATTGACAGTGAAGGAAATTTCATCTAAAATGCAGTCGATACCATAAAATTTTGTAATGTTCGTGCACGATAATGCGATCATGTTTTTTCCTTTCCTGATTTAGTAACATATGTATTATACATTATTTAAAGAAACATATAAATTCTTTGTTATTTATTTGACATTGTTTTTCTTTAAATGGTATAATTTTCATATCAAATGGAAATGGGATGAGTGGACTGTATTATCTAAAAATTGCAAGATAATAAAAGAAAAAACTCAGTTTAAGGGGTGTAGAAATGAAGGACAGAAATATTTCCTTAGCGGTTATTAGGCGTTTGCCAAAGTATCATCGTTATTTAAAAGAATTATTGGACAACGACATTAAAAGAATTTCCTCCAAGGAGCTGAGTAAAATTATTGGCTTTACAGCTTCTCAGATTAGACAGGATTTAAATAATTTTGGGGGATTTGGTCAACAGGGGTATGGTTATAATGTTGAAGACTTGTACAGTGAAATCGGAAAAATTCTGGGTCTGACAAGAAACTACAATACCGTCATAGTTGGCGCAGGTAATTTAGGACAAGCACTCGCAAATTATTCAAGTTTTGATCGATTGGGCTTTAACCTAAAGGGGATGTTCGACATCAACCCTAAAATTATTGGCCTTACAATTAATGATGTGAAAGTAATGGATATGGACTCGTTTGAAAACTTTGTTAATGAGAACAACGTTGAAATTGTCTATATCTGTACAAACAGAGATGGCGCTCAAGATGTTGCTGATCGAATTCAAAAGACGAGTATAAAAGCAATTTGGAATTTCGCACCAATTGACCTTCGCGTAAAGGATGGCATTATCGTTGAGAATGTCCATCTAATTGATAACCTGCTGACCCTATCTTATTTTTTAAAAGAATAGGGATTAAGGATTGATTAAATAAAAATAATTTGTTAAAAATGTGAAAAAGTAACGGGACAAGGGATGACCTTGTCTCTTTTTTTTGGTAAAATAGCTCTAGGGATTGTCACAGAAAAAATAGGGAGGTTTAAAAACATGAAAGAAGTTGTAATTGTAAGTGCCGTTAGAACGGCGATTGGTTCCTTTGGTGGAACTTTAAAAGACACTCATCCAGCAGATTTGGGTGCAGTGGTGATCAAGGGTGCTCTAGAGAAAATTGGTCTTGAGCCATCAAAAGTAGATGAAGTACTCCTTGGATCAGTTTTACAAGCAGGACATGGTCAAGGTATTGCAAGACAAGCGTGGATTAAGAATGGCTATCCTGTGGAAGTGCCATGTACAACAATCAATATGATTTGTGGCTCGGGCCTTAAGTCTGTATCCATGGCGGTACAGTCAATTCTTGCAGGAGACAATGAAGTTGTGATTGCAGGTGGTACTGAAACAATGAGTATGGCGCCATATGTGCTTAAAACAGCACGTTGGGGACAACGTATGGGCAATGGCGAGACTTGTGACATCATGGTTAATGATGGCTTATGGGATGCCTTTAACAATTACCATATGGGTGTAACTGCTGAAAACATTGCAACTCAATGGGGGCTTACAAGAGAAGCTCAAGATGAGTTTTCATTCAACTCTCAAAGAAAAGCAGCAGCAGCAAGAGCAAATGGCAGATTTAAAGATGAGATTGTACCTGTAATGATTCCACAGAGAAAAGGTGATCCAATTTGCTTCGACCAAGACGAATATATTAAAGAAACGACGGTTGAGAAGTTGGCAGCATTAAGACCAGCCTTTAAAAAAGATGGTGGTACAGTAACGGCAGGTAATGCATCTGGTATCAATGATGGTGCTTCTTGTGTCGTCGTAATGAGTAAAGAAAAAGCGGAAGAGCTAGGCCTTAAACCATTGTGTACTATTGTTTCTCATGCATCTGCAGGTGTTGAACCTTCAATCATGGGTATTGGTCCAGTGCCAGCAACTCAAAAGGCGCTTAAAAAAGCAAACTTAACAGTAGCGGATTTAGATTTAGTTGAAGCAAATGAAGCATTTGCAGCACAATCTTTAGCCGTTGTAAAAGAACTTGGATTAGATACAGAGAAAGTAAACGTTAATGGCGGAGCAATTGCGCTAGGTCATCCAATTGGCGCTTCAGGTAATAGAATTTTTGTGACATTGATTCATGAGATGATCAAACGAGATGCAAAATATGGTTTGGCAACTTTATGTATTGGTGGCGGCATGGGTGAAGCGATTATCGTTAAAAGATAAGAGCAGAAAGTAGAACAATAGGGTGATCAATGGCAAATTACACAAGAGAGATTTCACATATGATGGATCGAATGCTGATCAAGATTATGTCTCAAGACAAAAAGGGTTTTTATCCAAATGACCTAATGCACCGGATGAGTTTACTGGATATTTTGGTCATAAAAATGATTGGTGAATCAAAAGACATGCAGCTCAATGCCTTAATAAGGACGCTTGAACTGGATCGTAATCTAATTGATGTTTCGGTTAGAAACTTAATTGGCCTTAAGCTCATTATGAAGAAAACTGGCGAAAGAGATAAGCGTGAGAAGTATCTTGCACTCACTCAATCCGGTGAGTTAATATATGAAAAACTGTTGAGCGCACAATTGTCTGAGATGGAGTTTGTCTTGAATGATATTACCATCAACGAAGAAAAGACCATATTGAAATTTCTCAGTAAAATTGTCCAATATCATACCGAAAAATTTGATCTTAATCGACCTTAGCAAAAAAAATTAAAAAGACCTGATTTTCACTTATAAGTGATTTCAGGTCTTTTTTAGCTTTTATTATAGATCATTAACTTTCATCCAGCTTGAGCAAGCATTTTTACTTGCGAAAAGCCTTTAGATGCGACAAAACAAGTTTTGGCGATAAATGATATATACAACAAAATTTGAGCCGAAAGCTATGATGAGGAATGTTTAGCCTCAAACAGCATCAGCGAAAATTGTTTTGAGACCATCAAAGATGGCTCAAATGTTGTTATTCAGCTTGAGGTGCGTCAACTGGGCAAACATTTGCACAAGCACCACAATCTATACATTCAGCGCTAATTACATAAATGCTATCACCAGCAGAAATTGCGTTTACTGGACATTCTGGCTCGCAAGCGCCACATGAAATACAAGAATCATTAATTACGTACATGAGAAGTACCTCCTTTTTAATTTTAACTTATTATCAAGTCATGACATCATTATAATACTCAAAAAAACACATAAACAACATTAAAAGCATAAAAAAACATGAAAAACTTACAAGTATAGTGATAATCATTATTAATTAAACGCGAAGCAACTTCCATAAACAGTAAAAAAAAGGGCTTTTTTAAGCAAAAAACACCCTCAAAACGGGCTGTGGGAATTTGTCCCGCAGGGGGATGTTTCGGGTCCCTAAAGTATTCAAAAAAATTTACAACTGTTGCAAAAAATTTATAGTTTTATGCTTTTTTTTAGTTTACACTGTTAGAGGGATATGTTAAAATTTAGTCGTTAGGACGCTTATTAAAATTTTAACAAACTTTAAGGGCAAGAAAATTTTTGGTTGCTGACAACCGTGAGGTAGACCCTCAGAATCATTTTAAAGGAGATGTTTGAAATGAAGTATATTGAAGAGGTATTTGAACAAGTTAAATCAAGAAATGCTAATGAACCAGAATTCTTACAAGCAGTAGAAGAAGTTTTTAAATCTTTAGAGCCTGTGTTAGAAAAACATCCAGAGTATATTGAAGCAAATTTATTAGCTAGATTTGCTGAGCCAGAAAGACAAATCATTTTTAGAGTTCCTTGGGTTGATGACGCTGGTAAACTTCAAGTTAACAGAGGTTTCAGAGTTCAATTTAACGGCGCTATCGGACCTTACAAAGGTGGCTTAAGATTCCACAAATCGGTATATATCGGAATCGTTAAATTCTTAGGTTTCGAGCAAATCTTGAAAAACTCTTTAACTGGCTTACCAATCGGTGGCGGTAAAGGTGGTTCAGACTTCGATCCAACTGGTAAATCTGATGCAGAAGTAATGAGATTTTGCCAAAGCTTCATGACTGAATTATATAGACATATCGGACCAGATGTTGACGTTCCAGCTGGAGACATCGGTGTAGGCGGAAGAGAAATCGGATTCTTATATGGTCAATACAGAAGAATTAGAGGCGCATTCGAGAACGGCGTTTTAACTGGTAAAGGTTTATCTTACGGTGGATCATTAATCAGACCTGAAGCGACTGGTTTCGGTGTAACTTACTTTACAAGAGAAATGTTAAAAGCTAAAGGCGAAACTTTTGAAGGCAAAACTGTTGCATTATCAGGATTTGGTAACGTAACTTGGGGTACTGCTATCAAAGTTACTGAATTAGGTGGTAAAGTTATCACTATTTCAGGTCCAGATGGTTACATCTTAGATGAAGCTGGTATCGCTGGCGAGAAAATTGACTACTTGTTAGAGTTAAGAGCAAGTGGTAGAGATATCGTAGCACCATATGCAGAGAAATTTGCTGGTTCTAAATTCTTCCCAGGTGAAAGACCATGGGGCGTTAAAGCTGATATCGTAATTCCATGTGCGACTCAAAATGAAATTAGATTAGAGCATGCAGAGCAAATCGTAGCTAACGGCGTTAAATTCCTTTGTGAAGCATCTAATATGCCATGTACAAACGAAGCTGTTGACTATTTATTAGAAAAAGGCGTAACTGTTGGACCAGCTAAAGCTGCTAATGCAGGTGGTGTTGCTACTTCAGCGCTTGAAATGAGCCAAAACTCTATGAGAATGTCTTGGACAGAAGCAGAAGTTGATGCTAAATTAGATCAAATTATGACTAACATCCACAAAAATGCTGCTGATGCGGCTGCTGCTTATGGCTTTGGTTACAACTTAGTTGCTGGTGCTAATATCGCTGGTTTCATCAAAGTTGCAGAAGCTATGATGGCTCAAGGTAACTACTAAGATAAACAGTAAAATAAATATAAAGCTGAGAACAAACGTGTCATTTGTTCTCAGCTTTTTTTTATTGTATACAACAAA
>NZ_JBVBZF010000151.1:0-8147 GCF_057447755.1 Fusibacter sp.
ATTCCTATAAAAATTAAGCTTCAAAAAAACAATAAGAAAAATGAAAATTTTAAAATTGCTTCAAATATTGAAGCCTAGGTTAGAGTATTTAAAAAAAATATTTAATGTCATGAAAAACAATTGACATTTCAACATCCGTATGATAATATTATTCGGGTAGCCGCATGAAACGGGTTAACAGAAACACGTTAGTGTACCTAGTTTTGGCGAGAAAGGATAGAGGAGGTGCGATATGTACGCAATTATTCAAACTGGTGGTAAACAATACAAAGTTCAAGCAGGCGATGAAATCTTCGTAGAGAAGTTAGATGTTAACGAAGGCGAATCTTACGTGTTTGAGCAAGTTTTAGCAGTTTCTGGAGATAATGGTTTAGAGTTTGGTCAAGCTGTTTCTTCTGCAAAAGTTTCTGCAACAGTTGTGAAAAATGGTAAAGGACCAAAAGTAATCATTTTTAAATACAAAAACAAAAAAGATTACAGAAAGAAACAAGGTCATAGACAACCATACACAAAAGTTAAAATTGAAAACATCACTTTATAATTAAAATGATTAAGGTTGATGTATCAAAGGCAGATGATTTCTATTATAGTCTTAAGGTAACTGGTCATGCATATTCGGCTGAACCAGGAAAAGATCTTGTATGTGCAGCAGTTTCTGTTTTAGCACAGACTGTAGCGAATGCGATTGAACAGATTGGGAAAGTTCCTGAGAAGTCAATGAACCTTAAAATTAGCAATGGCCATTTGTCGTTAAGTATCGAACAGGCATATCGATCTGAAAGGACAAATATTATATTTGAAACTTTCATAGTCGGTATAGAAGGCATAGAAGGAACGTACCCAGAGTACGTAAAACTTAGAATGAAGGAGGTGCAGGGAGATGTTAAGAACTTTTAACTTACAGTTATTCGCAAGTAAAAAAGGTGTTGGTTCTTCTAAAAATGGTCGTGAATCTCATTCAAAGAGACTCGGCGTTAAAAGAGCTGATGGACAAAAAGTAAGTGCAGGAAGCATCTTAGTTAGACAAAGAGGTACCAAATTTCACCCTGGTAATAACGTTGGCATCGGCGGCGATGATACATTATTCGCTAAAGTAGAAGGCGTTGTTAAGTTTGAAAGAAAAGGTAGAGATAAAAAACAAATAAGCGTTTACGAAGCTTAGTCTAAAATGTCCATCAACCATGATGGACATTTTTATTGTATATCATTAGTTCTCGTCCAGCTTTGAGAAAGAGTGTTCAAAAGCGGTTAGATGAGAACAAGGGGTGTTCAACCTCAAAAGCGTCAGTGAAAATTGTTTTGAGTCATTGCAAGATGGCACAAATGTTGTTTTAAATGTGTTATGTGTTTGTAGTTTTTAAAATAAATGATTAAAGATATTGGATATCTTTTAAATTATTGTTAGAATAAGAGTATGGTTCATGATTTTAAAAGAAACGTCTGTTTTTTTTGATGCGTAAAGCGATACCTTGTAAAGAAGAGGTGTAAAATGTTTATAGATATAGCTAAAATATTTGTTAAGGCTGGCGATGGTGGAAACGGCAAAGTAAGCTTTAGAAGAGAAAAATATGTGCCAGACGGCGGACCAGACGGCGGCGATGGCGGTCGTGGCGGTAACGTTGTTGCAGTTGTGGATAACAGCATGAGAACACTTATGGACTTTAGATATAAGCGTAAGTATGTTTGTGAAAACGGCGAAGATGGCGGTAAAAAGAAGATGTCTGGAAAGTATGCTGAAGATCTTGTGATTCGAGTGCCTCAGGGGACGATTATTAGAGACGCAGATACAGGAAAGGTCATTGTAGACTTAAAAGAAAAAAGCCAAGTGGCAATCCTTGTTAAAGGTGGCCGCGGGGGAAAAGGAAATACACATTTTACAACTTCAACTAGACAAGCGCCTACCTTTGCTGAAAAGGGTGGTAAAGGGCAAGAACGTAATATCGTTTTAGAGTTAAAAATGCTTGCAGATGTTGGATTATTAGGATTCCCTAATGTAGGGAAGTCTACTTTCCTTGCAGCAACCACAAAAGCAACACCAAAAATTGCAAATTATCATTTTACAACACTTCAACCTAATTTAGGTGTTGTTGAAGCCATTAAGGGTAAAAGTTTTGTCATTGCTGACATTCCAGGCCTTATAGAAGGTGCTAAAGAAGGTGTGGGCTTAGGTCTTGATTTCTTAAGACACGTGGAACGTACTAAGGTTTTGATTCATGTTGTTGATGTCTCAGGCCTTGAGGGAAGAGATCCATACGAAGATTTTTGCACAATAAACAATGAAGTTTTCGGTTACAATGAGAGACTTGCCACAAGAACTCAGGTTGTTGCTGCCAACAAAATGGATTTATTGTTTGATGATGAAGCCCTTAAAACTTTTACAGAGAAAATCGAAGCAGATGGTTACAAGGTATTCCCAATCTCTGCTGCTACTGGACAGGGTATTGAGCCACTACTTAATTATGTAACCGAGCTTTTAGATACAATTGAAGATACACCGCTTATAGATGAAGATGATTATTTTGTAGAAGAACTTGACTTATCGAATGAAAATGAAATCAAGTACTTTATGGATGATGATGTTTACTGTATTGAAGGTGATTATTTAGAGAGATTGCTGTTTTCCACTAATCTTAGCGATATAGAATCCTTAAGAAGATTCCAAAATGTTCTTAAAAACAAGGGTGTCTTCGATCATCTGAGAGAATTAGGCATAGAAGATGGCGATACTGTTAGAATATTTGATTTAGAATTTGAATTCTACGATTAGGAGACCTTAAATGTTAACTGGAAAACAAAGAAGTTTTTTAAAAAGCCTTGCAAATAAGTTAAAGCCAATGGCTCAACTTGGAAAAGAAGGTATCTCTGAGAGTTTTTTAGCTCAGATGAATGAATTATTAGAGCATCATGAAATCGTTAAAGTAAATGTCCTAGACAATAGTCTTGAAGATGCAACAGCAGCAGCTTCTGAAGTTGCAAAAGCACTAGATGCTGAGTTTGTTCAAGCCATAGGCAATAAATTTACGATTTATAGACAATCAAGAGAGAATCCAATGCTTGAAATACCAGGCGCGGACAACACACGTGTTAAAATCAATATGCTTAAAAAAAATCAGAAACCTTCTGATAAAACACGTGTTACAAAAAAAGGCGGTAGAATTTCAAAGCCTTTACAAGGTAAAAAGTCTAGAGCGAAAAAAGGTTAGACTAATTTAACATGGAAAAAATAATGACTGTTATTTTTAAGCTTTGATATAAGTTTAAAAGTAACAGTCATAATGCTATGTGACTAAAATTTATATGATGAGTAAAGAGGAAGTCATGACACAGACAAAAAAAATAGGAATAATGGGTGGCACATTTGATCCAATACATTATGGACATCTCATGCTTGCAGAGCAAATTCGCACGAGTTTTGAATTAGATCAAATTATTTTTATACCCGTTGGAAATGCGCCACATAAACAAAATCATCTTCCAGCCAATAAAATGCATCGATATATGATGACTTTGCTTGCCACTGCATCAAATCCTAGTTTTACGGTTTCTGATATTGAAATCAAAAAAAATGAGATTACCTATACGATTGATACCATTAAAACACTTAAAGATGAGTTTACTGCTAATGATGAACTCTATTTTATTACAGGTGCTGACGCAATTATACTCTTAGATACATGGAAAAATTATAAAGAACTAGTCAAATATGTAAAATTTATAGGTGCTTCAAGACCTGGAATTGATGAAAATCTTCTAAAAACAAAAATAGAAGAGCTTTCAATTGAGTTGGGGGCACATATTGAACTTTGCACGGTTCCAGCGCTTGCGATCAGTTCAACAGACATTAGAAACAGAGTTATGGAGGGCAAGAGTATAAAATATTTACTGCCTGAATCTGTTGAAAACTATATATTTAAAGAAAAATTATATATTTAAGGAAAATTATATATTTAAGAAAAATTATGATTTTGAGATAGAATTAGTCTTTAAAATGAACTTGATTTTCTAATCAAAAATATGTAAATTTACAATTTTGGAGGGCCTAGTGTTAAGTACCTATAAGTTGAAGCAATACTTGAAGCAGCATTTATCAAAGAAGAGGTATAAGCATACAGTACAAGTTGCACAAGTTGCAAAGACACTTGCAGAAATATATAATATTGACCCCTTTAAAGCGGCATACGCTTCACTTGCACATGATATAGCAAAAGAAATGAGCGACGAGGAAGCACTTTTATATATAAAAAAATATCATATTAAACTCGACCCATCAATTGTTCATAACCCCAACTTAGCCCATGGTGAAATTGGTGCGATTATATTGGAAAAACAGTTTAACTGCACAGATCAAGAAATACTTGATGCAGTCAAATGGCATACTTATGGTGAAAAAAACATGTCTTTACTATCTAAATTGGTCTACATGGCAGACGTCATAGAACCCTCAAGGCACTTTGAAGGTGTTGATGAATTGCGCGTTTTGGCTCGTATAAATCTCGACCAAGCTATTCTAAGATTTTACGATTTGTGTCAAGGATACTTTGAAGAGAACAATCAAAAAATGCACTTAAATACTTATGAAATGATAGAAACGATTAAAGAGGAGAGCCTATAATGTCAAATATTATTGTATTTCTAATGTTCCTTTTGGGTCTATTCTTGATTATTAAAGGTGGAGATTGGTTTGTCGATTCATCATCATGGATGGCACGTGCAACAGGTATACCCTCTTTTATAGTTGGGGCAACCATCGTAAGTTTTGCAACGACCCTGCCAGAATTATTGGTTTCTGTTCAAGCATCTCTTAAGGGTAACGTAGACATCGCTATTGGGAATGCCGTTGGATCAACCATTTGTAATATTGGCTTAATCAGTGCGCTTGCGTTCATGTCAATGACCATAGACATAAAGAAAAAGCCTTATATGATAAAGGGTATGATTATGATCCTCTCTACAATTACTTTCTCATTACTGGCTTTAGATAATGTGTTAACCAAGGCAGAATCCTTGATCCTTATTGCATTTTTAGCTTATTTTATTTATTATAATATTAAGAGTATCCGTGAAAATAGTTATGAAAAAGATGAGGCAGTAGAAAGAGATCCGAAGACAATCAGAAATAATTTGTTGAAATTTGTATCAGGCGCTATTTTTATAATCTTTGGGGCACGTCTTCTTGTGGATAACGGCATCGTCCTAGCTCAAATATTTGGTGTACCTGAAAATATAATTGCTTTAACTTTTATTGCTTTAGGGACGTCTTTACCTGAACTAACGACAACGATTTCTTCCATTATAAAAAAAGATTCCGCTATTGGCGTTGGTAATATTATTGGTGCCAATATTCTTAATATAAATCTAATCTTAACTGTTTCCAGCTTAATCTCTAAAAATGGATTAATTATTCCTAGGAGCAACTTTTCAATTTTAAATTATGCATTACAGAATAAGGCGCAAACATTAGTATTGGATATACCTGTCTCTGTAATTTTGATGCTCATTATGATAATTCCTGTATTCTTTAGGGGAAAAATTTCGAAAAACCAAGGCGTTTTAATGCTTTTATTATATTTTTTATATATTTTTATTTTGATTACTATTGCATAAATGTAACTTTTCGTTTAGGATAGTCATATCCCAGGAGTGTGAAATGGAAAATTTGATTAAAAAAATACATGATTTACTTTTAGATAAGAAGGCTCAGGATATTGTTACCTTATCCTTAAAAGAAGTGACAACTATCGCTGATTATTTTATTGTTGTCACAGGAACCTCATCAACACATATCAATGCTTTGAGTGACTATATAGAAAAAGAATTAGCCAAAGAGCAAATTACACCTAAGCATAAAGAAGGTAGACAAAAAGGCGAATGGGTACTCTTAGATTATAGCGATATTGTAATCCATATATTTAATAGGGATTTAAGGGATTACTATAATCTTGAGAGAATTTGGAACGATGCAAGGCGTATTGAATTTTAGGGGGGTAAGATATGATTCATCCAATTCTTGAGAAATTTATACCAGTGGCAAAGGGGGTTGCTGAAACCTTCGGCTCAAATTGTGAGGTTGTAGTTCATGACTTCAATAATCTGGAAAATTCCATTATTGCCATTTTTAACGGACATGTAACTGGACGTAATAGTGAAACAAAAATGACGGATTCTATCCTTAAAATCATTAATAAACATCAAGAAGGACACGATGTTTATAATTATACGGGAAAAAGCACGCTAGGTAGAGAACTTAAATCAACAACAACTTTTATCAGAGATTTAGATCAGAATATTATCGGTTGCATGTGCATTAATTTTGACATTACAGATATGCTCAGTGCCAGAAATATCATGAATGAGCTTTGCAAGGTTGATGAGAAAGAGGTTGAAGCCATTGGCGAGGTTAACAAGGTCAATGATGTGCTTTATGATATTGTTGAGAATACAATTCATAAGTATGGTAGACCAGTCATCTATTTAACAAAGGATGAAAAGGTTAGTATTGTCAAAGATCTGGAAGAAAAAGGCGTCTTTTTAATCAAAGGTGCTATTGATTATGTTGCAAATGCTTTGCAAGTATCAAGATATACAATATATAATTATCTCGATGGTATTCGAGAAACAAAATAGGAGGCAGATATGTTAAAAATTATTGCAACAGAAAAAGCACCTGCAGCAGTAGGTCCATATTCTCAAGGCGTTGAAGCAGGTGGTTTTATTTATGTTTCAGGTCAATTACCATTAATACCAGGCAAAGGTGAGCTTGTAAAGGATGACATCAAGCTTGCGACAAAACAATCTTTAGAAAATGCTAAAGCAATTTTAGAAGAAGCAGGCGCTTCATTTAAAGATGTTGTGAAGGTTACTGTATTATTAAACGATATTACTCAGTTTGCGGATATGAATGCGGTTTATGCTGAATACTTCACTGATCACAAACCTGCAAGAGCTGCTTTTGAAGTGGCAAAATTACCATTAGGTGCAGATATTGAAATAGAGATGATTGCTTATATTGGATAATTAGTAACGTAAAAAAAGCTATTAAATATAATTTAATAGCTTTTTTCTTGTTTTATGGCAAGTTCTAATTACTTGTTATCAGATCTATGTCTGTTTTTTAACTGTTTTTTTCGAGCGCTTATCTTTTGTTGCCTTAATTGCCTTAGTCGATTAACAGTTACGATCGTCCGCCATAAGATAATAGCCGCGAATATTTTAAGAGCCAAGAAAAATATATTTTTTAGATTAAAGAAATCCGCTTTAGGTGCATCAAAGGCCTTTGTCTCTTCGGTTATGAGATCTTCACCAAGGTAAGTATCTGCCGCAACTAAGTTGGTTTCACATAAGAGGACGTCATTTAAATAATATGAGACATTTCCTAGGACCTCACCTTTTTCAACTGGCAAAGTAATCTGATCTTGAATGGTCTCTTTTCTAACGAGATCTGAGACAGATAGGCCAGTAGGTAAATCCACTGAGAGTGCGTTTTCTGTAACAAGCTGAAGACTTGTCTCGCGTTTATCATCTAGTACCTTCTGAGTAACAAATTCCCCAAAGTCATATAACTGATAGGTTACTGTCCCGAACATCCCATAGTCAAGGAGTTTACGAGTATCGACATACATGTCAGTACCTTGTGATTTAATAATAACCGAAATGAAATTGCGGCCCTCATAAGATGCCGCCCCCACAAAGCAATGGAGGGCTTTTGTCGTATAGCCACTCTTTATACCTGTTATTAAATCATAGCCCTTTGTTACAGTAGAGCCTCTATAAGAAATCTTGTCGCTTGAGCCTGGAACGCCTGGAATGAACTTGTTTGAATGATTCAAATACCTTATTTCGTCTTTTATATCATTTGCAGGAATTTCAAAACGTGGTGTCATGACGATTTCGCGAAATGTATCATTTTTCATGGCGTATTTAGCAATCATGGCCAAGTCATATGAAGTTGTTAAGTGGTCTGGATCGGGGAGCCCGTGTGGATTTTGAAAATTTGAGTTCAAAGCACCCATTGAAGCCGCACGTTCATTCATGACCTTTGCAAAGGCTTCAATTGAACCAGAATGTGTTTTAGCGAGTGCTTCAGCAGCATCATTGGCACTAACCATGAGCATGGCGTGTAGAAGTTGATTTACGGTAAGAACTTCACC
>NZ_JBVBZF010000152.1:0-8073 GCF_057447755.1 Fusibacter sp.
AATACAGTCCACCACAACATCATCATAATCTATGGTCTTGCCAAGCTTTTTCACACCGCTGATGTCATTTATGGTTTCCACAGGTATATTTAAATGTTTTACGATTTCAAAATTATGATTTGCATGTTCTGATAATTTCTTGTGATTGCCTATCATGAAGATCTTTACCTGGTATGATTCATTATGCAAATGTCTCGCACAGACCAAACCATCACCACCGTTGTTACCCATACCCGCAATAATAATGACCTTACTGTGGGGATTGATATGTTTTTTAACTTCTTCGGCCAATGCTATCCCAGCGTTCTCCATTAGAACCATATAGGGTATTTGGTACTTTTCAACCGCTTTTAAATCTATAGCCCTAATATCTTTTTCAACTGCAATTTTCATGATTTCACGCCTCCCCAACAGCAATGACAAATGCTATAGCGTTCTCATTTGAATGTGAAATGGACACCATGAGGGTCTCAATCCCTTTTTCAAATGCAACCTTTTGAGCACCATTATATAAATTGACATAAGGATGTCCCAATTCATCCCTAAGCACTTCAATATCTAATAGGTTAAAGCCCCTAACACCCGTTCCAAACGCCTTTGAAACCGCTTCTTTTGCAGCGAAATTACCTGCAATCGTTTCTGCCTTCATATGTTTTTCTTCAAACATTTGGTTTTCATTGGCTGTAAAAAAACGTTTTAAAAACTTGGGCTTCTCTTCTATAATTTTCTTAAATCGTCCTATTTCAACGATATCCACACCATTACCCTTAATAATCATATCCACACTCATTCTATTTTTTCTAACAATGTTTCATTATACGCCTTTCACTTTTTCCCGTCAATAACCTTAAGCGTAAAAAAGTCAGCATGTCTGTGGCCTATTTCTACCCCAAAACTGCTGACTTTAAATTAGTATTTTCCAATAACATGAATATGCGTGCCCTTTAAAAGGGGTTGAATTTGGTCTTTGAGTCTGTTCATTTCTTCAGTGCTATATGCCGTGTAAGCTTGATTGACCAATTGCTTGGTGTTGTACTCATACTGCTGCAGGGTATAGCGCTTGGCACCATTTATTAAGGTTGCCATTTCCACCAAATCGCCAACCTCATGAAATTCCTTCATCAAGGTCGTTCTAAATTCGTGGTCAATGCCACTTGTGACGATGATGTCAATTGATCTGAACAGCGTTTCCTTGTCAAAACTTGAAAGACCTGATGTGGTATCGTATTTTGTAGGCGCATTCTTTAAGTCCATGGCAATGTAATCCACTAGTTTGTGACCAATGATCTTCTCAAGCCATTCAGGATTGCTGCCATTGGTATCAATTTTGATCTTTAAATTCATTTTGCGAATTTCTTCCAACAAGGGCATAATGTCTTCATTTAAGGAAGGCTCTCCCCCTGATATGACAACCCCGTCAATTAAACCCCTTCTTTTTTCAAGGTGTTCAAGCCATGCCTCTGCATCAATTCGGCTATCCCTACTTGCAACTAAATCGCCATTGTGACAAAAAGGGCATTTGAAATTACAGGTTCCAAAATAGGCGACACTAGAAATCAAATCAGGGTAATCGATAAATGAGGTTTTAAGAAAACTTTCGAATTTTATGTGTTTTAGTGACATAAGGACTCCTTCTAAACCGCTACTTTTATGAAACTAACTTGCATACAACAATTATGTATCTTTTAATAATTATACAATACATAACAATTATATATCATTTTCAACATAAATTTCCAAGTATTTTTTAAAAATTAGAAAAAGTAACCCTCTCATCAAACTCTGATTGCTTGCCATCATTCCACGAACTAATAGGTCTATGGTAGCCTACAACCCTTGACCAGACCTCAGTCTGTTTTCCGCACGTCGGACATGTGTGATTTTCTCCAGCAATATATTTGTGATCTTCACAGATACTGAAGGTCGGGGTAATTGTAAAATAAGGTAGTTTATAATTGCGTGTTACCTTTTGAAGAATCAACTTAACGGTCTCTATAGAATGAATTTTTTCCGGAATAAAGCCATGGAAAACTGTACCACCTGTATATCGTGTTTGTAGATCATCTTGATAGTCAAGCGCTTCGAACAAGTCTGTGGTGAAACCCACTGGAAGCTGTGTTGAATTTGTATAGTAGGGCACATCGCCACCGGCTGTTACTATGTTAGGGTACAATTCTTTATCTGCCTTCGCAAAACGGTATGCCGCACCTTCTGCTGGACTTGCTTCAAGATTGTATAAATGACCTGTTTCCATCTGAAATCTAATGAGGACATCATTCATATGGTCTAAAATGGCCCTTGCCATTTCTCTCCCCTGAGGGGTCACTATGCTATCAGTGCCATTTGTAAAGTTCTGAATACACTCATTCATGCCATTAGGTCCAATTGTGGCAAAGTGGTTGTGCCAATATTCCCCATAATTTTCATATACATCTTCAAGGTAATGTCTTGAATAAGGATACAAACCGCGTTTCATATTTTCTTCAAGTACCTTGCGCTTTGCTTCAAGTGAATCTTTGGCAATCTCCATGAGACGTTCCACTCTATTGAGCAATTCCTCATAGGTCTTTGACAAATAGCCAATTCGGCCCATATTTACAGTGACAACGCCAATTGAACCCGTTTTGGGATTTGCGCCAAATAAACCGCCGCCCCTCTTGATGAGTTCTTTATTGTCGAGTCTGAGTCTACAACACATACTGCGAACATCTTCAGGATTGAGGTCAGAATTTACAAAATTACTGAAGTAAGGCGTGCCATATTTCGCAGTCATTTCCATAATACTGTCCGTCACTTCGTTGTCCCATTCCCATTCATCTGTAATGTTATAGGTTGGGATTGGGAAGGTGAAAATTCTGCCCTTGGCATCCCCCTCCATCATAACCTCACAGAAGGCTTTGTTGATCATATCCATTTCAGGTTGAAAATCACCATATACTTGATCATACAAGTGCTTTCCACCAATAATTATAGGCATTTCTTTATGTGTTGATGGCACCTCTTTATCCATTGTAATGTTGAAAAAAGGCGTTTGAAAGCCCACACGTGTGGCAATATTCATATTAAAGACAAAGGTCTTCATTGCATGCTTAACATCAGTATAGCTAAGCTTATCTATTCTAACAAAAGGGGCCAATAGGGTATCAAAATTGGATACGGCTTGGGCGCCTGCTGCTTCTCCTTGAACAGTGTATATAAAATTAACCAATTGCAAAAGCGCTGTATCGAAATGCTTTGCAGGTGCGGATTCCACTTTTCCTGGAACGCCACCAAAGCCCTTTAGCAACAAGTCTTCAAGACTCCATCCGCAGCAATAAGTGGAAAGCAAGCCCAAATCATGGATGTGGATAGAGCCCTCTTCATGTGACTCTTTAACCGTTTCGGTATAGACATTATGTAGCCAAAATGCCTTAGACGCCTTTGAAATAATATGATTATTAAGGCCTTGCAAAGAATAGCTCATATTTGAATTTTCCCTAATCAGCCAATCATTTTGACCGATATAGTCACCAAATAGAGACAGAATATCCATTGCAGTCTTTTTATTTTCGCGCTGTTTCTTATGTTCAAAACGGTACTTAATATAGCTCTTTGCCGTTTCGTATTCCCCCATTTTCATCAACACATTCTCAACTGCATCTTGAATAGATTCAACTTTTGGATATGTCAACGATTGATTTTCCTCTAAGTAAAGCAAAACATAATCGGTTACAACCTCAGATAATTTTAAGAGGTCTTTCCTAAGTCTAGAAGGTTTTGTTGCCACCAAAGCTTTAAATATGGCCTCCTCTATCTTATGTCGATCAAACGTTTTTAATTCACCATTTCTCTTTTCTATCATCGAATACAAAATATCGCCCCCCACTAGCAAAACTAAGGCTTTAAGCATTTTAGAGTGTCCATATGCTGTGCCTACACAATCTATTATACACAATATATAGGTGGTTATAAGGTTTTTTTGATGTTTTTTTGAAAATGAGACTTTAGGCGGATTTTTAAATTTTCTCTTGACTTTTAGGCGTTTTGGGGAATAGTCATTCCCTAAAAACTATGCTAAAATCATAGGTATAAACAGGAGGCTTGTATGAAAATATATGACGCAATACACACAGCAATTCAAGCGCATAAAGATCAGATTAGAAAATTAGATCAAGACATTTACGTGGCACATCCACTTGAAGTCGGCATGATTTTGGCAAAATATGGCATGTCAGACGAAGTCATATGTGCTGGTATCTTACATGATACTGTAGAAGATACGGATATGACACTTGATATGATCGAATCCCAATTTGGTCCCTTGGTAAGAACCTATGTCAACTATTGCTCTGAAAATGATAAAAGCTTAACCTGGAGAGAACGGAAAGAACATTACTTGGCACAGATCCAAGAGGCCCCAATAGATGTTCTCTTTATCGTATGTGTGGACAAGCTCACCAACATCACAAGCATCTACCGCAACCTAGACAACCTGGGAAGTGAACTGTGGGATAATTTCAATGCTGGCTTTGAATCGCAAAAGTGGTACTATTCAGAAATTCTGGATAGACTACACCCCATAAGCTACCATCCGCTTTACAAGCAGCTTAACCACTATGTTTCACTAGTCTTTTACAATCAGATTTAGTTTATCATACTAACCGCTTTTCTCAGGTTAGAAAACGCTTGCTCAAAGTATTAACGATATATCATAAAAAAACGAGAGACTCAATATTATATATTGTATCTCTCGTTGCTTTTTATTTAGATCTTCAAATATTATAATTCAAAGCCCAGTGATTTAACCAAGTCTATATCCTGCTCAACAGTATTGCCAACTGTGGTCAGATAATTTCCGGTAAGTGCGCCGTTAACACCACCTTTAAAACCTGCTTTGACCAAGTTGCCAAGCAGGGCTCTCCCACCTGCAAACCTAATCTCTGCATCTGGCAGAATCAGCCTAAAAATTGCCATAAGCCTCATTAAACGCTGTGGTGAAGGCATAAGGTTCAATGCCATTGGTGTTCCCTTTATGGGCATTAGAAAATTAATGGGCACAGATTTGATATTTAAAGCTTTTAGTTCAAATGCCATGTCAATTCGATCTTCATCCGTCTCATCAATGCCAAAGATACCACCTGAGCACACCTTCATGCCGGCATTCTGACAGTTCTTAATGGTCTCTATGCGTTCTTCATACGAATGCGTCGTACAAATATCTGCATAGTGGGCTCTAGAAGTCTCAAGATTATGGTGGTAAGTGGTAACGCCAGCGGCCTTTAAGGTGACTGCTTGCTCGTATGTCAGCATACCATGAGATGCACAGAGTTCAAGCTCGGTATTGGCCTTAAGCATTTCATAGGCCTCAACAAGCCAAGACAAATCCGCTTCATGGAGTTCACGACCACTTGTTACAATTGAAAATCTATGCACACCTTGTTTTTCAAGAGTTTTAGCTGTTTCTAAAATCGCATCCAAGGACATTTTTTCATAGGTTTCAACCCCTGTTTCATAATGTATGGACTGTGCGCAAAATTTGCAATCCTCTGAACAGCGCCCACTTTTACCGTTGACAATAGAGCAAAGCGCCAACTTGTTACCTGCACATGCCATTCTGATTCGATTGGCAGTTTCCAATAGGGTTTCAAGTGGTATTGTTTCATCAAGCAAGCTTAGTGCTTCACTTCTGCTTAAGTGTTGGCCCTTAAGGATTTTTTCTTCAAACTGTTTCAACATAGCTATGCCTTTTTTACATAATGTGCAAAGCCAGCATCTCTAAGTCTTGGGAGCACCAATACAGACGATGAGGCAATAATGATCGACTTGATAATATCTGGCACAATAAATGGTAAAAAGCCTGCATTTAATGCGCTCATTGCTGTAAAGCCAGTTTTACCAAGGTATAGCTTGATAATCATATACAGATAAGGCACACCAATGAGATATACGAAGAACAATCCCAATAAAACGGCACCTAAAATTTTAACAAAAGTAATGTTTTTCATGCGCTCTGTTAAATAACCGATTGTAAATGTACAAACAAAATAACCAATTAAATAGCCAAATGTTGGATTAAAAATATATGTGATGCCACCACCATTTGCAAAAATTGGAATACCAATTAAGCCCATCGTAATGTAAACCACTTGTGACAAACCACCTCTTCTTGCGCCTAAAAAGACACCTGCGTAAGCACAAAAGAAGAATTGAAATGTAAACGGTACTGCTCCAATGTTTATTTTTAAAAATGCACCAACTGCTGTTAAGGCAGCAAATAACGAAATTAAAATCATATCTCTTGTTTTCATAATATCCCTCACATTATATTTAGTTGACAATCCGTCTGTTAATCTTTCAGTCATTTATAAGCATTTGTTATACGGAATTGCTTACAAGGCGGTTCTGAAAGGGCTTTTAACTCTAAATCTATTTTAAGGGCTAGCCGAACGTTTGTCAACTTTAAATTAATAAAGGTTTACAATTGTCTATATACATAATACGTAAAACAACAACATTTGAGGTCAAAACCTTGTTTGGCCTCATCTAACCGCTTTTCGCAAGTTGGTGAGTCTTTCTCAAAGCTGGATGAGAACGAATGATATATAAAAAAAAGCTCCTTCAGTTTCACACTGAAAGAGCGTATCATAGCATTAATCCATCAGGATCAATGAAGCCTGCATTTATATAATTGGGGGGAATAAATGCAAGTTAAAAGAAATTTAGTCATTAACTATCAACGGTCATAATATATCAAATCCACAAAATACCGTCAATAGATATCCTGTTAACATTCGGTAAAGTCCCATTAACAATTGGTAATGCTTGATTAACAAAAATTAATAGTTCTATTATCATTAAATTTAATTACATCAAATTTGCGTACTCGAGTGCAATATCGGCACCGAGTCTTGCATTGTTATAAACCAGTTGAATGTTGGATTCCAAGGAATCTCCACCTGTTAATTCTTTTACCTTTGCCAATAGGAATGGGGTAGATTCCTTACCCTTGATCCCCTTCTCGTCCGCTTCTTTAAGCGCTGACTCAATGGCATTGTTTATGGTATCAAAATCCATCTGGAAGGCTTCAGGAATCGGATTGGCGATAACGACCCCGCCCTTAAGACCCAAGGTCCATTTTGCATTTAATGACTCTGCAATGGTCTTGGCATCATCTACCCTATAGTCAACTTTGAAACCGCTTTTTCTTGTGTAAAATGCAGGAAGTTCCTCTGTTTGGAAGCCAATCACTGGAACGCCAAGGGTTTCAAGATACTCCAAGGTCAAACCAATATCCAAAATCGATTTTGCGCCTGCACAAACAACTGCCACACTGGTTTGGCTAAGCTCTGTAAGGTCTGCTGATATGTCAAAGGTCTCTTGTGCATTTCTGTGAACGCCACCTATGCCACCTGTAACAAACACTTTAATACCTGCTAAATCTGCACAAATCATCGTTGCAGCAACTGTGGTTGCACCATCTTTTCCCATGGCAACTATAAAGGGTAAATCTCTACGCGACACCTTGGCAACATCCTTTGCATTTCCCAAGTACTCTAGTTCGTCATCTGTCAGGCCCACTTTAATTCTGCCTTTTAAAATAGCGATTGTTGCAGGCACAACCCCCTTTTCACGAATGATGGTTTCTACATTTCTAGCCGTTTCCACATTTTGAGGATATGGCATACCGTGGGATATAATTGTGGATTCAAGTGCAACAACTGGTTTACCTTCAGATAAGGCTTTTGCAACCTCTGGGTGTATATCAATTTTATTTTTAAACATATTAAGACATCCTTTCATTTATAATTTGCCTTATGAGGGCTTCATTAAGTGACTTTGAAACAGTTTCATTTTGTTCTATATTATGTGCTGAACAACTCATGGCAAATTTAAGAGATTCTCTGAAGGTCAATTGCTTTATTTCAGAAAAAATCATACCTGCCATAAAAGCATCCCCCGCACCTGTGGTGTTGAGAATGTGCGTTTCTGGTGTGCTCAACTGAATAATTTCATGGCCATCTCTTCCTACAACGCCATTTGGGCCTAAGCTTATGGCAATTTTATGTGAGGGAAGGTTTTTTATGATCTGTTTAA
>NZ_JBVBZF010000153.1:0-8052 GCF_057447755.1 Fusibacter sp.
AGGACGTAAGGTACAGAGCTTATCTTAATGTCAACAAATAATATAGGGTGAATAAGACTTTTAAAATTTATAAATAATGTGATGATCATCCATCGAAAAAGCGTGCCCATAAGACTGGAGCACGCTTTTTTTGTTATCTAATAGTTTGATTTAAAGGTTTGAACTGAAAGTATCTATTCGACAGTTACAGTGAAACTGAGGTCAAAACTGTAATCCCCATAGTTCAATGTTTTTGTAACGTCCTTTGAACCAGAAGCATTGCCGCTGTTTAGTGGAACTGTAACAGTGAAGCCATCCGCCGTGAAGCTTGTGCCATCACTTAAACTGACCAAAAGGGCATATTGGACCTTAACATTATTTTGTTCTGCATTTGATGCGAGACGATCAGTGCTGATAATAATAACATCCACTGAAAGGACGCTTGGGTCACCGATAACAGGTGGTGCTGCAGGTACTAAGAAGTTAAAGCTGGTTGTTATCCCACTGATTTCTATGGATACCAGATTATTTTCACCTGGGATAAGACCAAATAGTGAATAAGGTTCAATATTCGTCGAGTCATTGCTATAGCGTTTTTCAATTTCGAAAGTCACTTGGTAGGTGCCAGTGTTTTCATCATATATCCAATTATAATCAGAAGGGGATGTAAGAATACTAAAACTTCTGAAATACACAGGTGGTACAAGAGTTGCAACAAGTACAGTATCGCCATTTAGATGTGTGACATCACTTGCACTGATCATAAGATTTTCTGTCCCTAGAAGACTGCCTGAGTAATCAACTTCATCTGTGGTGATGGTGGCATCATCCCAAATTCTAAGGAGTTTATAGGTATAGGTAATGGTGTTTGAATCCGGATCATATCCTGTCCAAACCAAGTCAGTAACATCAAAGCTTGTTACATAAGGGACGTGTACAGTCTGTGTTACGGGTGCTGCATTTGTGTGCACTTTGCCTGCGGTTTTTCCATTTTTATAAATGGTGTATGCTTGAAGGTTGATATTGATATCGCCTACAGCACCATTAAAAGTATAATCGTAAGCGAATGACCACAAGTTGTCGCCTAATTTTATGATATTTGCAGAAGGGGAGACATCCACACCGTTTACTGCAAGAACCAACTGAGGTCCGTCAATGTTAACTGTGCCGGTTAACATGACATGTTCTTGATACTTTTCGATGGAAACTTCTTGATAGGTTAAAACGCCGGTTTGAAAATTATTGATGGTTCTAGCTGGTGTAACACTTGTTTCATCTATTTGCGCACCTGCTGCGACTGAAACTGCAAAAAGGCTACTGAAAATAAGGCAAAATACGCTAAATAATCCTAATAATCTAAATTTGTTTTTCATAGATCTTCCTCCTGAATCAAAATGGTATATATGGTTACTTCATTATGTTTTAATTTATGAACATATCATACACCTAAATGATAATCGTTGTCAACTAATATTTAGTACAAAAGTCCTATAATTTCAGGATTATTTTAGTTACAAAGAACTATTTTGTATTTCCAATACTTGCAGGTTTTGAGTCTTTAAAAAAATATTAAGGCAAAAAAATCGACCCTTGATAAAAGCCTTGGTATCCATAAAGCAAACTTTATGGGAAGGGCTTAAAATCAAGGGTTTTCACCTTATTATTAAGAATTTGACTTACTATACAGTCATTTGATCCTCATAATGTGAGACTTCTTCCTTCAAGATTTTTTTCATAATTTTACCCGTGGCATTTTTAGGAAGTGATTCTCTCACAATTATTTTTCGAGGCAGCTTGAAACTGGCAGTACGATCAGCAAGATATTTTTTCAAGTCTATTAAGTTGAAGGGTTCGCTATCGGCCACGACGATAAAGGCTAAAAGAGATTCACCCTTCTTTTGATCTGGTACGCCAATAACGGCAGCCTCTATGACGCCCTTATATTGATAAAGCGTTTCTTCGATTTCTCTAGGATAAACATTTAAACCACTGACAATGACAATGTCCTTTATCCGATCGACGATGTAGCAATAACCCTCTTCATCAAGGTAGGCCACATCACCTGTATGGAGCCAGCCATCAATAATGGCACTTGATGTCGCTTCAGGTAAGTTTAGATAGCCCTTCATGACATTCGGGCCCTTAACAAGAAGCTCGCCACGCTCACCAGTTGGTAAATCGTGCCCTTGCTCGTCTACGATTTTAATAGATATGCCAGGAAGTGCCTTACCGATTGACCCGGCTCTTGTGTCATCTAAAGGATTTAATGAAACTGTAGGAGATGCTTCTGAGAGCCCATAACCCTCAAATATTTTCTGATCAAATTTTTGCTCGAATGTGTCAAGGACCTGAACCGGCAATGCTGCACCGCCTGAAATAAATAGACGGACGGTACTGAAGGCCTCTTTAGAGCCAACCATGAGGTAGTAATTGTACATAGCGGGAACACCACTTACGATGGTGATTCTTTCTTGCATTATGGTCTGAACGACTTCCTTAGGTAAGAATGCGTCCATAATGACTATAGTGGCACCTGCATATAGGGAGGTCAAGACACTTACTGTCCATGCAAAACTATGAAACATTGGCAGTACACATAGAACCTCATCCTCTGAAGTCATGTTCAAATAGTGCGATACGCATTCAGCGTTGCTGCAAAGGTTCTTATGCGTTAACATAGCACCCTTTGGAAATCCAGTGGTACCTGATGTATATATGATGACGACAACATCATCCTCATGACGATTAAGTTCTTTTGGCACGGTGATTTTAACTTCATTGATCACACCCACAAGTTCCGGAATGATGTGCTGGTGATAATGAGGTGCGATATCTAGCTTTGACATGGTAACAAGATGTTGCATCTTGGCATCCTGGGCAATGTAGGCAATTTCACTTGCTGTAGACATGATGTTAAGTGGCACGACAACCGCACCAAGCGAAACGATGGCGAAGTAGGCATATACAAACTCAGGCGCATTTTTGTAAAAGAGCCCAACATTTTCGCCTGGCTGAATACCGATGTTTTCAAAGTAACTACGATATTTTTGAATGGTATGGTCTAAAGTTCTATAGGTGACAGAAATCCCTTCTGATTTTAATGCAACAAGATCGAGAGCGTTCGATTCGTAAATTTGATGTAGCAACATAAACACCTCACAGTCAATTTTTTCTATAAGACAACATTTGATTTGATTCTATCATGAAAAGGTTTATAAAAAAAATAAAGAGTTTATAAATCTTTTGACTTGACCACTTGGAATATACGGGTCTAAAATGATAGAATGACTTTAAACCATATGACTATAAACCATGTAGTTTTAAACCATATAGCTTTAAAGCGATTCGTAACAAGCTCTATAAAGCAAAAGAGGAGAGGGGTGAGTCTTATGCCAAAACCAAGAATTTATGAAATGAGCTTTGCCAGTATTTACCCTTTATATATTGCAAAAGCTGAGAAAAAAGGACGAACAAAGGCAGAGGTGGACCAAATCATATTTTGGCTAACAGGTCATAATCAGGAGACCTTATCAAGTGCTTTAAAGGATTTGATTAAGGTCGAAGACTTCTTTGAAAAAGCGCCTAAAATGAACCCCTCTAGAATACTGATTAAGGGTGTAGTCTGTGGTGTTCGCGTAGAGGATATAGAAGACCCGATCATGAGAGAAATTCGATATTTAGATAAAATGATCGATGAGTTGGCTAAGGGCAAGGTCATGTCGAAAATTTTGCGCGAAGAATAGTCTGCCATCATTTAGGAAATTTGGGGTTGAGAAAGGGGCATAATAATGGGTGATATGACCAATTTAGAGATGAATTTAAAAAAGAGGGGCTATGCCGTTACTCGGTTTTCAAGAGGTGAAGACGCTTCCGCCTATTTAAATGCTATGATTGACAAGACGACAGTAGGAATAGGTGGTTCTGCTACAATTAAAGAAATTCAGGTATATGACACGCTCAAGACACACAATGATGTTTACTGGCATTGGGAGCAGGAAAAAGATGAGGCAAGAATGAGTGCTATGAACACAGAATACTACTTAACCTCAGCAAACGCCGTTTCTGAGAGTGGAGAGATTATAAATATCGATGGTTTGGGAAATCGAGTAGCATCTACCTTGTTTGGTCATAGGAAAATATTCTTTGTAATTGGTCGAAATAAATTGACATCGACCTTTGAAGAGGCCGTTTGGCGTGCTCGAAACGTCGCTGCTCCAAAGCGTGCTAAGCAATTGGGACATAAAACACCTTGTGCAATTAAGGCAGATAAATGCTACGACTGTGCAAGCCCAGAGAGGGTCTGTAGAGGACTTGTAACACTTTGGGCACCTATGATGGGAATGGAAGCTGAGGTTATTCTAATTGATGAAGATTTGGGACTTTAGAGATTTGGCGTGATTTTGTTAAAAAAATATAATAATATTATTGATTTATATAGTCCTGATGATATAATAAAGTAGGTCCTGAGACCTACTTTATTTGTGTTATAGATCATTTGTTTTCATCCAGATTTGTGCAAGACGTTTCAACTTGCAAAAAGCGATTAGATGATAAGGGTAGCGGCGAAACATGGTTTTGACTGTAAATGATATAGGGATAAAGTATATCCGTACACACGATAAAGGTGAACTAATAATAGACTGAATGTCGCACGAATGTGCGACAAGAGGGTGTTAACGAATTGAGGGAATACATATGTTAATTGCAAGACAACCAATATTTGATATGGCTTTAAATGTCTATGGGTATGAGCTCTTATATAGAGCGAAGCATGATTCAAACATATATGATGGTGTAGATCCTTTTATATCAACATTATCTGTCATATCAACATTATTTGAAAATGGTATAGATAAGGTGGTCAACAATAAAAGGGCCTTTGTTAATTTTGATGAATTGGGACTCTTATCTGGCGCCTTTGAATTGATGACGCCAAAACATTTTATAATCGAAATATTAGAGGATGTTCAAGCAAATGATAAGGTTCTTGAACGCGTTCTGTTGTTAAAAAATAAGGGCTATCGTATAGCGATGGATGATTTTAACAGGGATCTGTCAACCTGCAAGTTGGCTTTTCATTCAGATATTATCAAGTATGACCTTCTTTCAAATCCACTTAGTGAAATTAAAGACCAAGTTAAAATTGCGAAAAAGCAAGGTAAAATATTACTCGCTGAAAAGGTTGAAAATCAAGAAATGTTTTTAATGGCCAAGGAAATGGGATTTGATCTCTTTCAGGGCTTTTTCTTCAGCAGACCTAAAAACATTATGGCAAAGCAAAAAAAACCAACAACACGCAATCAATATGTTAGAATATTAGATGAATTAAACCAAAAAGAGCCGTGCTTTCAAAAACTTGCTGAAATTATTGAAAAGGATCCTTCACTGTCATACTTGCTTTTAAGGGTAATTGGTACAAAGGAATCTGAAGGGCAGGTATATTCCATAAAAAGAGCCCTGACGTATATGGGACTTAATGAGCTTAAACAGTGGATCAGTATATTAATGATTCAAGATTTCTGCAAAAAGCCGCCAAGCGAGTTGGTCAGAATTGCCTTGTTGAGAAGTAAATTTGCTGAACTTATCATCAGAAGAAGTCGAATGCATAATCTCAAATTCGAAGCCTCATTGCTGGGACTCTTCAGTGTGATTAATGCCATTTTAGAAATGGATATGAAGCAGGCACTCCGTGACATACCACTATCTGACTCAATTAAGTTAGCTCTAATCAATGAGAAGGGACCTCTTGCGCCAATACTGAAATTGATTAAAGCTTATGAATGTGGCGATTTTAACCACATCAAGGAAAACCTGCAGGCATTTAATATGAACGAACAAGACTTGCTAGGTGATTATCTATCTTCGATTGATTGGGCAGATGCAATTGTAATGCTGCTTTAAAATTGAAAAGAAAAGATAAAAGTAATCTCGATCATGTGTATTGTAATTAGGGGGAAAAAGGGTATATAGAGGACGTATAGGGTCAAAAGTAGGCATGAGGCAAATATAGTACACAAATTTATAGAATTGACGAGACACTTAAAGGGTTTATAAAAGATTTAAAGGCTCTTATCTAAAGGAGCCTTGGGTTTAATAACAAGGGAGAAAGTAAAATGAATGAAAAACAAAAAAGAATTTTTATGACAGTTGCAGGGGTTTTAATTTCTGGATTTAGTGTTGGCATTTTCAATTTTTCACTCTTTGGGATGGACCCCTTTCAGGTATTTGCACACGGTGTGTGGGAGCATACACCGATGGGCTACGGTACTTTTTATACGATTGTGAATTTGATCATGCTCATAGGCGTTTTCTTTATTGATAAATCCAAGATTGGACTGGGGACCTTAATCAATATTTTCCTCTTGGGCTATGTGGTACAGTTTTCATCTTGGCTGTTTAATGTTTGGATTCCTGAGCCCTTATTATGGGTAAGAAGCATAGCGCTTGTCATTGGCATACTGATTATAAGCTTTGGGTCAGCCCTTTATTTTACAGGGGATTTAGGTGTTTCAACCTATGATGCGGTGGCACTTATTATGGCAGAGAAAAAAATTGCCAAATTCCAGTACTGCCGTATGGGAACGGACCTTGTTTGTACCACAATCGGTTTCTTACTTGGGGCTACCGTTGGCGTGGGCACCTTGGTCACCGCATTCTTTATGGGACCAGTGATTGCCTTTTTCAATAGGACTGTGGCTGAACCCTTTAGATACGGTAAAAATAGACCCGTGACCTCCAAGGAAAGCTAAATTTACTTTATGGTATACCTTTTGTTATCATCCAGCTCAGAGCAAGACCCTTCAACCTCAAACAGGGTCAGCGAAAATTGGTTTGAGTCATCATGAGATGGCTTAAATGTTGATGTGAAATGGCGCTTCAAAAAATACACCCCCATAATTTGGTCGATTTCAGTAGATGACCAATTTGTGGGGGTGTTTTAATTGTCTGATATGGCAAATGAGACTATGCGTCTAAACCTGCGTGGTGACCTTGATAAATAGCAGTGGTAATGGTGGATGCCTTAACACAGTCACCTATGGTCATAACAATTGGTGCTGAATCTCTGAGTTTTTCAACCGTGTCAAATCGAGGTCTTTGACCTAGAGCGCAGACAACGCTTTGTCCTTCAACCAGGATTTCTTGTCCGTCAGAAGTTATACATGTCACGCCATCTGCAGAGACCTTTTTGCCTGTGTGGTTGGTAAAGACTTCAACGCCGACCTTTTTAATTTCTTCAAGCAGTAGCGGACGGTGTCTGATATTTGCATCTGGTGCAAGCTCGCTGTTCATTTCGATAAGTTTAACAGCTTTGCCTTCTCTTGCAAAATGGATGGCAATCTCACAGCCTGCTAGGCCGCCACCTAAAACAACGACGGCGTCTTTAATTTGATCAACATGGTGGTGATAATCGTTTACAATGACAACATTTTCGCCATCGAGCCCATCTATGCGAGGTACTAGTGGCTCTGAGCCAGCTGCAACGATTACGACGTCAGGGTTTTCACCCTCAATATAGGCTTTGTCTGCAAAAGTATTTAGTCTGATGTCAACGCCTGCTTCTTTTACTAGGGTACCAAGTGTGACACCTAAGCGGTACATTTCATATTTAAATGGAATTGCTTGTTCTCCGATGAGGATGCCACCAACTTCTGAATCTTTCTCGCAGAGAATAACCTCATGACCCCTTCTTGCTGAAGTAAGCGCTGCCTGTAAGCCACCTGGACCGCCACCAACAACAAGCACTTTTTTCTTAATAGGTGCGGGTTGGATTTCAAGTCCGTCTATTTCACGGCCAATAATTGGATTTACAGTACAACGACGCGTTGAAGTCACAGCGCGTTCAGCCATACAAACATAACATCTAAGGCAGTGAACAATCTGATCATCTTTGTTTGTCATAACTTTTTTAGGGAGTTCATGGTCTGCGAGTAATGCTCTTGCCATCTCAACGACATCAGCTTTACCAGAAGCGATAATTTCCTCCATCATTTCAGGGTGATTAAGTGCACCAATTGTTGCAACAGGAACACTTACATGCTTCTTGATTTCTTCGGCAAGGTAGACATTTGGTCC